>DAOPVC010000006.1:0-52957 GCA_035350895.1 Smithella sp.
CCTAACTAAGCTGTCCGTTTTTCTGGGGTAAGATCAAGTCTTTGCTTGGCTCTTGATCGCTGCATGAGTGGGTGTCATTATGTTCTTGCGTCTTCGACAAATATGGCTTTCATCTTTTTCAGCGAAAAGAACGAGCAGAACCATCCCACAAACAGACCGGCCACGACATCCATATAAGCTTTGTGTGCATTGTCCTATGTGGACAATGTACACAAAGCTGTTTAGTTCGTTATTGTTGCCTCGATGATTTAAGGTCGGTACCAATTAAGTTCGGTCAGTTCATCGATCCGTGAGGTGTCTGATTTAGATGCCTTCAGGATGACACCGGATTTCTCCACCGATCCATCCGGTTTGACAAAACGATATGCCACCTGCACTTCACCTGTTGCGAGAATGCGATCGCTGGTATACCATCGCGATTCAGTAATCTGGATTGTTTGGGCCTTAGCTTCAAGAAATAAACGTTTTTTATTTTGAATATTTGCCGCCAAGACCTGACCGTTAACCTGGGCCCAAAATGCGTCAGATTTCTTACTAGGATGCAAGCTCTCTAACAGAGATATTGCGTTATCTATTTCGACTTTGAGTTTGTTTATATCTTCATCCGTCGGCATATTGATTTGGGCATTTGCCGGTGCTTTAGCTAAAATATCGGGATTTTTTTGAATTATTGTCATTGTATCTTTTGCCATTTGCAGATTCGTTGCTAGACTATTAAGTTGTGTCAATAATTTTTCAGCTTCTTCCATAGCTTTATCTCCCAACAGACCGGGATTTGCGAGGAAGCCCTTGTCTTTCGCCTCAAGCAGGTAACCAAGCATTTGTATCTCTTCTTTATCGGCGTCAAATACATCGAATTGGCGATTTGTCCGCAAGAGTTTTGCGAGACTATTAATTGTATCAAGGGCGAAGCCCGCAGTATATGCGCCAGCGACAAACGGCCCAAGAGCAGGAAGGCTTTTTTCTTGATCAACGACACCTTCTAAAGAAGTGCTTTTCTCTTGACCAACGACATCTTTTAGTGTGGGCTTTGCCTTGTTGGTTGCAGTGGCCAAAACGGAAGTTTCGTCCGCGATTCGTTTAAGAGTAAACTGCGCAGAAAGAGCTTGTCCCAGTTGTGCTTCCGACAAAATCGCAGCGCCTGCTGGGCATATTTTAATCAAATCATTTGCTGCTGCATCAAGAACTTCGAGCATCGCTTTTTTGCTGCGCAAAAGTGCCGTTCCTGTTGTGCCAGCCGATACCTTCACAGTTCCTTCCTTACCCGCTGGCATTGTGAGACCGCTGGTGGCAGCTTTTATACCCTCCAACTCAGCAAATGGCAGTTGAGCCTGCGCAGAACTGAGTGCTGATTTTGCTTTCAATAGCTCCACTTGCTGCGTCAACAGAGCTACTTCTTGCTTTAGTTGTTCCGTTTGTTTTTCTACTAAAGTTGTTTCTGCTGACATAGCTATTCCTCCTGTGATGATGAAATATAAAATAAATATCGACTTAAATAGCAATCTCATACGTCTCCCCCTCTTTATTTCACTTTAATATGTGAAAGAATATTTGCACATTTGCATAATTATATTAAAAACAACTCATGCTCTTGCCATGAAACTTAAAGCTAAACCTTTCATTAACTAAAAGAACCGGATAGCTTTATTTGATCTTTTGGTGTTGGGCAATTTTGTTATTAATGGCAAATTGCCACACGCCCGGCATACATTAAGCTGCCAGTTTCCTTTACAAATTCATTTTTAATGAAACATGCAGAACCAAAGGTGTCATCTACACCCTCCGCATATCGGGGGAAATTCAACTAAACAAATAAGTATTTAAGACGTCCAGTTTGTCAAAGCATACGCTTTTGAAGTCGTTTTGCAAGAGAAAAATAAAAGAATAAAAGGGTCAAGTCTTTGCTTGGCTTATGATCGCTGCATTTGTGGGTGTCATTATGTTCTTGCGTCTTCGAGAAATCTGGCTTTCATCTTTTTCAGCGAAAAGAACGAGCAGACCCATCCCACAAAAAGACCGGCTACGACATCCATGATGTAATGCTGTTTGAGCAGCACCACGGATACGCCAACCGTGATTGCCATGAGCATTGTAATCCAGCCGATGATTCGCCCCTTGCGCATGCAGTAAAACGCGGCAAAGAAAGACGCCGACAGGTGCATGGACGGGAACAAATTATACGGGTGGTCTATCCAGAAATAAAACGAGACGAGTTCCATGATCCAGCCATCGGCCATGCCCACCGCCGGCCGTAAATCCATTCGCACGGGGAAGATCAGAAAAATGATGAAACACAGAAGGGACATATTAAAAAACCGGATGCACATATCCCAGAAGTCCGGCATGTTGTCGATGATCAGGAACAAAATTGCGACAAGAAGGAACACGAACGAATAACCGATAATCATGGCGGGGACGAAAGGAATAAACTTTTCAAACCAGAGAGAAACATCGTAGTAATGATCGCGATAGTCGTTGATCCGGTTGATGCCGAGGTATCCGACAGTGTAAAACGTGACCAGGAGAATCAGGCCCAGGGTTTTCTTTGTCACCGAGTATGGTTGTTCAGCCATGCATTACTTCCTATCAGCCACGTCGCTTTCACAGGAAAACAGAACGTCAGCTGCCATTGTTAACGCAAAAGGGAAAATCTATTGTATTGCCATCTCAAGAGAGGACAATTGTATTATCGTTTTGTTATTATTTATTATAAAATATTTCAGAAGTAAAGAATGTGTTTCTCACACCTCATTTCCCCAAAAAAGAAGCTCTTGGAGCAATTCAATTTCCGCCTTGTAAATTGAGCGCCGGATATTTTATAATACTCCATAAGCCGCGCAGAGTCTGTACTATTTGAGTTTAATTAATTCGATCAACGATTTAAATTACACATGGAGGTCATATATGCCGATCAAAATGAATAAAAGAAACGGTGTGATGATCCTGACCATGGATAACAGCCCGGAAAACGGCTTTACCATGGAAATGATTCAACAGTTCAATGCGGCTTTGGACAAAATTGAAGCCGACGATTCGGTTCGCAGCGTGGTGGTGACCGGGGCCGGGTCCCAATTCTTTTCTTCCGGCATGGACCTGAAATATGTAAACGGACTGGAAGCGGACGCCATTAAGGCTTTTTTCAAGAAACTTTTCACGTTTTTTCACCGGGTCTTTGTGTTTCCCAAGTCCATGGTGGGCGCCATCAACGGCCATGTGATTGCCAGCGCCCTGGCCTTCTCCATGTGTCTGGACTACCGGGTGATGCAGAAGGAAAAGGCCGTGTGTACTTTCCCGGAAATTGATCTTTCCATTCTCCCACCCTCCGGATGCCTGGCCATGGTGAAATACGTCATTGGCGAGCGCATGACGGATCTGGCCTTTTTGTCCGGCCGCAAATTCGACGGGGGCGCGGCGCTGGCCGTGGGCATGGTGGATGAACTGGCCGAAAGCAAAACGGTCATTGACCGGGCCG
The DNA here is from genome assembly GCA_035350895.1 of Smithella sp. Lineage (GTDB taxonomy): Bacteria > Desulfobacterota > Syntrophia > Syntrophales > Smithellaceae > Smithella. The sequence continues at coordinate 3,473 of DAOPVC010000006.1, forward strand.
TGGCAGTCGCCGCGGAACTGGGCGCCAAAAAACCCCGCCTCTTTGCCGAATACAAAAAACGTTTTCGCGGCGAGACCGCAGACGGCATGCTGGCCGCAGATATGCGGTATATCGATGAAGAGATGGACGTGGCGATGTTTCAAAACTGCGACCTCTCTTGCCTGCGGTCTCTCCCGTAATGCAAACCGGACGATGCTGCTTTTGCAGGAGGGCAGGGGAGCAAGTCTCGTCTTGGCTCATGTTAGCATGCTTCATGCCGATTCCTTTTGAGACAAGCATCAAGAAACGATCACTCCACCGTTGACAGGCAAGAGAAGGTCTCCTATACTCTTCTTCCATAAATGATGCATTACAAAGAAAATCAGGTGGTTGCAAATTAAAGCATCAACAAAAAATTTATTTAAGCTGCACGGAAAAAATCTTTATTTGAAGATCGACGGCTACCTGTATTTGAAATACATTTCCGAGTATGTCGGATTGGTCGCCAGAGCCTTCGGTCTGATATCAAAAGTCATCAATAAATCAAACGCGTTTGTTTTTCATCCCCTGATAAAATTTCTGACAAGCCGATATCATGGCAAGGTCATGATATTGGAAGATGCGCGCAAGATTATTAATCTCGGGGAAAGTGTGACCGTTCCGGAAGACGTTGCCAAGTCGGTGATACCCTATGAAATGGCATACAATATCATTATCCGCAATCCCCATTCCATTGTTGCGTTGCGCTGTGCGTGCCGCGACGCCCGCGGTCACGACTGTCAGCCCGCGCACAAGTGTATGATCATCGGCGAGCCCTTCATGTCCTTTATGCTGGAACAGAATAAAAAAGCCGAGCCGGTACAATTGACTGCCGAAGAAGCGATTGAACTTCTCAATACCTGCAAGAAGAATGGATTTGTCAGTAATGCCTATTGCAAGGACGGCGCCGGCAATCAAATGTATGCCATCTGCAACTGCTGCCCCGAATGTTGTGTCTCGATATCGGCGGTCAGATTATTCCGCTTACTCGGTATCAAGGAACGTTCGCTCGCGCAATCAGGTTACCTGCCCGAAATAGATTTGGAGAAATGCACGAGCATGGGGAAGTGCGTTTCCATTTGCCCCTTCGATGCCTTGTCATGGGGTGATATCAATAAAAAATATCCGGTTGTTGACTCAAATCTATGCATGGGATGCGGCAACTGCGCACAGGCCTGCCCGGAAACGGCGATTGTCATGACACCGTCTGCCGATAAGGGCATTCCGCTTGATATTGATAAACTGGCGTCGTAACAAAACAGATTGTCAGAAAAAGCAAACGCTTAGTTTGTAGTACCGTTCCTTCCAGGTATTGCGTGAATACACAAAATAAACATCACTAAAAAAATTGATGTAATCTGAAATGATGTGTGGTAGAAGCTTTCCCCCCGTTGCATAACAATCAGTGTGAAGGAAAAAATAATCAGCTGATTTTCGGGAATACAGTAAATGCTTTCTTTATTTTTTTTGAAATAACTAATTTTAGGACAACTTATGCAAACAGATGTAAATACCGGTTTTGCCGGGGAAGATAATCATTTCAGCGGACTGGAAATCGGATCCGTTTCCGTTAAATGGGTTCAGCGAAATCAAAATGGAAATAAATCCGTAAAGGTCATCAGGCACGACGGTAATCCGCATGAAAAAGTACGTGAGATTCTTGATTCGATCGGAAGAGAAAGAAAACAATCCATTGTTGTTACGGGCAATACTGCAAAGCTTCCGGATGATATCATTTATCGCTCCGAAACGGAATGCCTCGAAAAGGCACTGGAGTTCTACAAACTTCAACCGGATATTCTTTTATCTCTCGGCGGTGAAACCTTCATCGTGTACACGCTCAAAAACGGGCGGATAAAAAATATTATCGCTTCCTCAAAATGTGCGGCAGGCACGGGTGAATTTCTTTGCCAGCAATTTCAGAGAATGGGCTATTCCCTGGAACAGGGCATCAAGGCTTACCCGGAGGGTTCACGGGTGGATTTGGCAACGCGCTGTTCGGTTCACTGCAAGTCCGACGCAACCCACAAGCTGAACAAAGGTGAATGCACCCGCGCCGATATAGCCCGTTCGCTGGTGGACAGCCTGGCTGAAAAAATCCGCGATATGATCGAGCTCACCCAATGGCCCACCGGGCTGATTTTAGTAACAGGGGGCGTCGCCAACAACATGCCATTTGTTGCTTACCTGAAAGAATTGATGGGAAAATCTCAAATTATTCTGCTGGAGGAAAGTCCGTACTTCTGCGCGTTCGGCGCTTCGCTGCTCGCAGCGGAAGGCAATGCTACCCCGCCCGCCGTAAGCAGATACGACGAGCCTAATTTTTCAAGCGAGATGCTTGCGCCGCTGAAAGACTACGAACGCCTGCTCGACTACAGAGTAAAAAACTCCGGCGACAATAATATCATTGAAGGCCACTCTTATATTCTGGGAGTTGATGCCGGTTCCACAACCACAAAGGCCGTTCTCTTTGATGTCGAAAACGGAACTATCGGAGCAGGGTGTTATCTGAGAACGCTCGGGAATCCTGTCATCGCGGTGAAGGAATGTCTCAGCGACCTGATTAAAAAAACCGGGAACAGACAGATCAATATAATCCAGGCCGGTGTTACCGGATCGGCAAGGGAAATGGTATCGGTTTACCTGGATAATTGCTTAAGCTTTAATGAAATTCTTGCGCATGCCAGGGCCGCGCAGGAGGAAATATCTGATGTCGATACCGTCTTTGAAATCGGCGGACAGGATTCCAAGTTTGTATCCTTTTTGAATGGGGTGCCTGTTGATTACGCCATGAACGAGGGGTGCTCTGCGGGAACGGGAAGTTTTCTTGAGGAATCGGTTTCTCTCGACATGGGAATAACCTTCAGGGAAATAAGCGGGAAGGCCTTAATGGGCGAAAAACCGATAAGCTTCGGCGAAAGATGCGCTGCCTTCATCAATACCGACCTGAGAAGCGCGCTTCAGCAGGGTGCCGGACATGAAGACGTCATTGCGGGCCTCGTCTATTCTATAGCGGATAACTACATTTCCCGCATTGTACAATCCCGTCCGCTGGGCAAGACAGTCCTGTTCCAGGGCGGCGTCGCGCTCAACAGAGCCGTTGCACTGGCCATGGTCGCAAGGTCCGGAAGAAAAATCATCGTCCCTTCCTATCCCGAACTTATGGGATGTGTCGGCACTGCGCTGATGGCGAGAGACCTGCTCAATGAAGGCCATTGCGAAAAAAGAAATATTGCATTGGATAAACTTGCCGTCGGTGCAATCGAAGTGAAGGATACGTTCCGCTGCAAGGCCTGCCGCAATGTATGCGAAATCCAGAGAATTGTCGTCAGGGAAAAAGTATATCCCTTTGGCGGATTGTGCTCGAAATACGAGATGAAGCGCCACGGAAGTGAAATAGAACGGAACGGACTGGATATGGTGGAAATGCGAAACCATATGATGTTTAACGAATTCGGTCCTGCAGAACTGAGTAACCCGAGAGGAAATATCGGCCTGCCTTTAGCTCTGACCACTTATGAATTGCTGCCGTTCTACGCAAAACTTATCAATGAACTTGGATACAACGTCATACTTTCTGAAACGTCTAAAATAGGAAACCGCAGGGCTCTTTCCCCGATATGTTATCCCGGAGAAATTGCTCACGGCGCGGTATATGACCTGCTGAATAAAAAAGTTGATTATATATTCATTCCATATCTGCTCGAATTCGGAATTGATGAAGGTTACAATCATTCGTTCACATGCCCTTCGACAGCGAATATTCCGGATATCATCAAGGCCGCTTTCAAGAACGAAGCGGATAGATTACTCTCTCCGCATATCGCCCTTTCGGACCATCTTCAAATGACAACGCGCAAAGAAATCGTCACCATGGGGAAATCCCTGGGCGTAAGCAAGAAGGCCGCAATATCCGCGTTTGATGCCGCGCTCGGCCATTACAAAAAGTTCCGTGAAACGTTGAACAACAAATGCCATGACATGCTCGCGAACACATCCGGAGAACGGGGAATAATCATAACGGGCAGGCCTTACATAACCTCCTCGGATGAATTCAATTTTGCCATGCCCCGTAAACTGATCAGCCGCGGCTACAATGTCGTCACGTCCGACATGCTTCCCATGCTTGACGGCAACAAGTATGGCAGCAATATCTGGCATTTTACGTCGCAGGTAACAAATGCCATTGCCTATTCTCATAAATATCCGAATCTTTATATATGTTTGTTCTCATGTTTTTCCTGCGGGCCTGACGCTGTTATGTATCACGTCATCAGGAAAGAGCTGGCGGGCAAGGCTTTCTGTTACCTTGAGATAGATTCTCATACTGCGCATGCCGGCATCGAAACGAGGATAGGAGCTTTCCTCGATATTATTGAAGAAAAAATCAGGCGTGAGAGCGGAGGAAGAAAACAATCCCAATCCGCCATCCGTATTATCCGGGAGACGAGTAATGGTTGATTCAAATTTAAAACAAGCGAGATTTTCCAGCGACGAAAAACACATTATCGACAAGGACGGGAACGTACTGCAATTGGACGACCCGCGCGTGATACATGTATGGACGATGGAGACGAATCCTTATCAGTTAAAAATGATCGAACAATTATTCCTCAAGCGAGGTTGGCATTTAAGGGTCATAAAAAAACCGATCGAAGTGGCGATGAAGGACGCGAAGCATTTTTGTACGGGCCGGGAATGTTTTTTTGCCAATTACTACGCGGGAGCGGTCTATAATGACCTCATGGATCACGGCAACAACGATGGCGAAGTGACTCTTTATTATTATGCCAACCAGAAGGGCCCCTGTCAGATAGGTGCGTGGCCGGACGTATTTGAAATCATGCGTGAACGGCTGAAGATGGACAATTCCATCTTTCTCGTCCGTCTGAGCGAAAAAAATAATTACTTGGGACAAGGCCCTGCCCTGGGCAGAGAAATCGCGTCTTCTTTGGCTCTTGGCGATATTTTCCGTGAAGCCGAATATTCACTCACCTGTGTCGCTGCCGATCCGGAAGAAGCCATGAAAACCTTCCAGGCCGAAACGGGAAAAGTTCTGGAAAGCATTAAAGATGGACTGAAGGCATTGAATGCAGCTTTAGAAGAATGGGCCAGGGCTGTGGCCAGGATACCTGTAAAGAAAAAGGTCTCGGAAATGCCGAAAATTCTTGTGCTGGGAACGGTAGAGGTTGAAATTCTGCATCATCCTGTTGTGCAATATTTTATAAGTCAGGGTATCATCCCAAAAGTCACGAACTTCACACAATTCCCATTCATTCTGACAGCAGAAAATTACGTAAGGTATGGCTTGAAAAGAGGTAAAATAGCCTTGAAGGACCATATGAAAGTATTTCCGTTTATACTGAATCTATTAAACCCCAAAACCGATTATAAGGAATATTTGGGGGCTGTCGTCTCATTGATTGGGTCGAAAACATTTAATGTCCTCATGAAAAAATATCATAAGATCGCATCCCGGTCAGGTCTCCTCTGCAACGAGTACATATCCATGGAGGATATCTGTATCGCGGGAGACAGCCTTGCCAGTGTCAATACCTTCACAGAGAGTTTCGAAGCCATTGGAAGCTATTTAATGTACAGTAAAACAGGCGTCTATGACGGATTGATGCACCTGTGCTCCTTCAACTGCCAGCCGGCGGTTAACGCACAGGCGATTATCAGGTCACACTCATCCGCCAGCAATATACCTTTCGCCTCCATCGACATGGAAGGCCCCTGGCTGTCTTCAGGACAGATCAGAACGCTGGAAACGCTGGCCGTGCAGGCCAAGTCGTCACACGGTGCGAAGCAGGCTGTGAATTAATTAGATCTCTTTCGTTATTCGAAACTGTAATTTCCCGCCGGATCCCTGAGATCTGCATTTCTTGATTTCCGTTTTTATGCTCGTCTCTAATTCTAAATGATCAATCAATGTTAAACGGGTGAACAGTGGTGTGGAAGAAAAGAATAACGGGATGCTTTTGAATATCATCGCCACTCATCGGCCCCGTTCAACTGGGCGTGCGAATTGATTGAAAAGATGACGTTGCAAGGTGACGAAAGTCTGCTTGATCTCGGGTGCGGCGATGGCAAAGTCAGTGCTTTCCTGTCCCGCCTCCTGCCGCGGGGCCGGGTTGTGAGGATCGACAGTTCCGAACCCATGATCAATCTTGCCCGGGAAAAATTTACGGCAGTACAGTATCCCAATCTTGAATTCATTCACATGGACGGTACAGGAATCACATTTGAGACTGCCATGATGTGGTCTTCTCCAATGCCGCCCTGGATTGGATGAAAGACCAGTCCCCGGTTCTGGAAGGTGTGAGGAGATGTTTCAAATCTCAAGGCCGTTTCATCTTTCAGAACAGAATCAGATTTCATCAAGGGCAAGGGGCTGGGGAATTGCTCTTGACATAATAGAATATCTATTCCAGTATTATTCCATGGGACGCAAAGCCTATTTTAACAGCGAAGAATTTATTGATTCGGCGATAAAGATCATCGCGGAGGAGGGACTCGGCGCCTTAACCATCGCGGGGCTGGCCACGAGAGTGACCGCGCCGGTCGGTTCGGTTTATCACCGCTTTCCCTCGCGCGATGCACTCATTGCCGAACTGTGGCTGAATATCATCGAATCGTTTCAGAGCGAGTGGCTGAAAATCCTTCAGACGGACGGGCTCAAGGCAATGCTTTTCTGCATGGAATGGGTCCGGAATCATCCGAACGAGGCCCGCGTCATGCTTTTATACAGAATCGACGATCTCACGTCCGGCGAATGGCCTGAGGAATTGAAGAAACGCGCCCGAAAATTGTCCGGCGAATTGCAGGAAGGCATTGCCGCTTTCACAAAAAAGCAGTTCGGCCGTGTCACCAAAGAAAACATTGACCGGACGTTTTATGCCATTCATGACGCTCCCATGGGAACTCTGCGGCGTTATTTGCAGGACAATCAGATGCCGCCCCGGTATGTGGCCGATTTCATCCTGGAAACGTATGAAGCCGTCATGAAAAAAGCAAAATAATATCTTTTCTTAAATTCTTTTATCTCATTATTCATCTTAAAAATCTCCGTGCAGACATCATAAAAATATTCTTGACGTGCTTTAAAATAGAATATATATTCTAATATAACAATTCTAATATAAGTTTCAGGGGGTGCGCGGGTTAATAATGATCTGCAACAAGGGAGGACGTCATGGATTTAATGAATACGCTTGATAAAAAGGAGATCAGGGAATTCTTTTCCAAAGGCTGGATGACGCATGACGCGATGTGGCTGGTCGGCGCCATGCAGGAAACCGGCGTGGAAAAGGCAAACAAAATGAACAAAAACGCCGTCAAAGCCATGGCGGCAATCGAAATCAAAAGAATCATGAAGTTGATGGGCAAACCCAAAAACGCGGTGATCACGACGTTTGATGAGCTTCGAGAGATCATCGACACCACCTATAAACTGATCCTGCCGGAATTCATGAAACTGTATTACGGTTTTCCGGAAAAAAATGTATTCCGGGGCGGGTTTCACGAATGCTTTGCCCATCAGGGTGTTTCTCAGGCGGGACTCATTGATGTTTATCAGTGCGGTATTATCATGAGGGTGCAGGGATGGCTTGATACTCTGGGCGTGAAATATGAAACGACGCCCGCCGCTTTCGACGGATGCCAGATGCACAAAACCGGAAAGTGCGAAATAGAGTTCAGATTTAATCTTGATTAGACCGGACGGACGCGAAAATTAGAATAAAAGGAGGCTCATATGACAGAGGGAAGAACGCTTAATATCGACATGCCGATCACGGTAAAGACTTACGACATCGATTTTATGGGTATCGTCAGCAATATTTCCTATGTCCGCTGGATGGAGGACTTAAGGCTCAAATTCCTGGAGGTCCATTATTCGCTGCAGAAACTCATGGCGGACATGATTGTCCCGATACTCAGTCATACACAGATAGATTACAAAAAGCCGGTCAGAATACACGATGCGGTTATCGGAAGCATCTGGATGGAAAAGTACGACTCATCCGGCTGGATCGCCAATATGGAATTTTCGGTCAACGGCAAGGTTGTTGCCACAGGCGCTCAGGGCGGGGTGTTCATCAATATTGCGACCATGAAGCGATCCGATCCGCCGGAAGGCATGAAAAGGAAATATGAAGAGGCGCTTCTTGAAAATTGAGGGCAAACACTCCCCTGAAGACTCTGCGTCGACGTTTCATACGTAACATAATGCTTGACTGAAAGAAACGTACAAACCATAATTAAATGGTGGTTTGGGTTTTTAAAACCTCAACTGCAAGTTCCATTTCAGGAGGGCTTATGAACGACAGCCTCATTTTTCAGGAAACGCCCGACCTTGTCAATCCCTATATTCTAATCGGCTACCGCGGCTGGCTCAACGCCGGTGAGATGGCGACCGGAAGCATCGACTTTCTGCGCCTCAAGCTCCATGCCCGCAAGTTTGCTTCCATTGATTCCCGTCCGTTTTATATCTGGCAGGTTCCGGGCTTCGATTCGGCGCAGGTCATGCGGCCCAATGCGGTTGTTGAAGGAGGCCTGATCAAGTCTCTTGAAGAGCCTGCCAATGAATTTTTTTTCTGGAAGAGCGGCGCCGAACACGACCTGATTCTTTTTACGGGTTTTGAGCCGAACGTGGCGTGGCCGGAATACACCGCAGCCATCTTGAGCGTCGCCAAGCACTATAAGGCCTGCCGGATCTATGTTCTGGGCGGCGTTTTCGACCAGGTTCCGCATACTCGGGAAATAAACGTCTACGCCGTACTGAGCCGTCCGGAGATGAAGAGCGAATTTCAATCGTTTCCGCTCCTGAATTACAAGGGACCGAGCAGCTTCTCGACGCTGTTTGTGCATCATGCCGGCAGGGAAGGGATTGAGGCGGCCAGCATTGTGGCCAGGGTTCCGCCGTATATTCATACGTTTAATGCAAAAATCGGTTACGATTTTTTGAAAAAGGTGTTTGCCCTGACATCCCTCAATATCGATTTAAGCGATCTGAAGAAATCCGGGGACGCCGTGAACAAGCTGATGGAAAATGACTTCAGACAGAATATGGACGCTCTGGCACAACTGCGGCAACTGGAACAAATATATGATGCTTCTCTTTTGCAGGAATACAGTGATCATCCGGAGGTGAAGATCGATGAACTGATGCAGGAAATGCAGAGCATGAAAAAGGACGGCCAGAAACCGCACTGACGGTTGGAAGACAACTATCTATCCCGGAACGCAAGACTGTTTTGATTACGGGAGGCCATGCAGGCATCGGCCTTGCCTTCCGTGATTATTTTTTTGTCAGCCATTTTTCGGCTTCTTCAACGGTCGGAAAAGCGCGAAGGGGCAGGGAGCGGTTGACGCCAAGGTTTTCTATAAAGTTAATTGTTTTATTTTCGAGATGACTGTCGACATAGGCGATAGCCTTGAAAAAACCCAGAAAATCATGACTGACCGTTGATATAATATCGTAAATATCCATCGTGCCGAGCAATTTGCCTTCGAGACGCTCTTCGATAAGAATACGTTTGTTGTTGGCGGTACATTCTTTATAAATATCTCTGAGATACTGCAAAGTATTTTCGGTTGTATTTTCACCCTCAATGATAAAGTGAGTATAGGTTGGTTTTTGTGTGACGGTGATCTTGTAAGTCATGGATACCCCCTTTATCTTCCACAATCGGGATAGATGTTTGATATATAAACAACTTCTGTTTGAATGTCAATCTTTGTCGCTGTATTTACCATGAATGCGTTTTGACACATGCGACACTTTTCAATCCCGCTGCCTCCCCGCCAATCCCGACGTGTCTGGATTGGTGCGCTGCAGAGCTTGCTAAGCTCGTAAATTCTTCAAAGGCACTCATCCCCATTCACTACGTTCAGGGGATAGTTCGGCTTACGCTTCAGACTTCGTTGCACTCGTCTTTAGCTTGCCTCACTACCACTTACGTTTCGAGTCCCGCGGCACGTTGTGCCTGGGATAGCTCAGCTGAAAAATTTCAACGCACTGCGTTTTTGAAATTTAAGTCTCGCTATTTCGTTTCACTCACTCTACTACGACGTTCTACGCCTGGTATAATTCGCCTTACGCTTCAATCTTCGTTTTACTCGATTTCAGCTTGGCTCATTATCAACGAGTGTCATTATCCCCATTCGCTACGCTACGGGCATAATTCCACTTACGTTTCGAGTTTCGTTTCACTCACTCTCAACGAGTGTCATTATTTATTTTCAAAATCAGAAAAACGTTGTATAGATAAAATCTATAAGCAAAAAATTACCATAATATTTTAATGATATAGGAAAAACTTATTTTTAGTATCTTTCCCAGAGATGATCGCGAACAGATGGTGCGAATCAAGCGGTTTTTTATGGCATTCGCATCGTATGTCATATTTTGCGCGTTAGTTATCCTCAGCTTTTTACTGGGACTGACTCCTGTGCCTTTGCATGTCCTGGTTGCTTCTCAGGCGGGAATTCTCGTCGGCAATATTTTGATCTATGTGATGATCAGGACCGGATTGAACAAACGGTTCAAAGATCCAAGTCTAACCCTTCTGCAGATTGTAATCGCCACTTTCTGGAGCATGGAGGTTCTGTATTATGCCGACGCAACCAGAGGCGCGGCAATCCTTCTTTACCTGGTCGTTTTTATTTTCGGACTTTTCAAGTTGACGGTCCGCGAATTTCTTTTTCTGTCTTTTTTTACGGTTGCGGGTTATTCTGCGGTCATATTACTGCTGATTCATAATCATCCCGAAGCCATCAACGTTAAGCTGGAAATATTGAATATCGTGATTCTAGCCATTGTTCTGCCTTGGTTTTCACTGGTCGGCGGTTACATTGCGAGACTCAGAACCAAACTTAGACGTTCGCTTTCCAATGTCAAGGAAAGCGAACAGAAATACCAGGAACTGAGCATCATCGACGATCTGACTCAGCTTTACAATTCCAGGCATTTTTACTCCGAGCTTTCAAAAGAAATGGAACGGTCGAATCGCTACGGACAACCGTTGACGCTGGTGATGCTGGATCTCGACAAGTTCAAGGATTTCAACGATACATACGGCCATATTGAGGGGGACTATGTGCTTTCCCGAATCGGTCTGGTTATCAGGCGATGCCTGCGGGATTCCGATTCCGCATATCGCTACGGCGGCGAGGAATTTACCATTATACTGCCGATGACCAAAGGCGAGGATGGAATGATAACGGCAAAAAGAGTGCAGGAGGAATTCAGAAAAGAGCCCTTTTATCCTTGGCCGGACAAGGAGATTTTCATGACGATGAGCATCGGCCTTTCGCAGTACAAGCCGGGTGAAGAGATGAAGGCATTTGTGCACAGAGTGGACAAAACCATGTATCAGGCGAAACATCAGGGCCGGGACAGGATTTGCAGCGAGTAAAGGCCTCAGAAGACCGTTTAAAGCGTTATTAATCTGTTGACAGAGGCACTGTTTCTTGATCCTATTTCCACTGCCCGAAAGGATTCCGATGCAGGAAAGGGATCAGTTGATCATGTTTCATATTATGTGAGAAATTCCATTTAAAGGGAAAGGACTATGACAAAGGCAAAAGAAACCAGGAAGTCATTCGGCCAAAGCGTCAGGGAGTATCGCGAATGCCGGAAATTAAGCATTAAGGAACTGGCGCACGAAACAGGATATCCCGCCGATCTTCTGGAAAAGGTGGAAAAAGACAAGGTGACTCCGCCCGTGGCGCTGGTGCTGCAGTTAAGCCGCACACTGAAGGTTGATGTCGAGGCGCTTGATGACAAGAAGAAAAAAGTGTCTTCACGGGCCAAAAGTCAGAAAAAACGCGCGGGCTCCTACGCCTACACGCAACTTGCCAAATCCGGTTCCGATAAACATCTGGGCGCATACTTGGTCACCATCGATCCCCGGACGGCGCATGAAGGCGTCGAATATCATCATGAGGGGGAGGAGTTTGTTTATGTATTGAAAGGCCGTCTTTCCATTTCGGTCGGTAAAAATACCACTCTTCTGCAAACGGGTGAATGCATCCATTTCAATTCGGCGCTGCATCACAAATTAAGCAATCCTTCCGATGAGCGAACGGAACTGCTGGTTGTTCTTTATATTCCCTGAGGTGCGACAATGGCATTTGAAATTTCAAGCGAACAGGAAATGATCCGGCTTATGGCAAGGGATTTTGCCAAAAGAGAACTCGAGCCGAAGGCGGCTATCCGGGACAGGCAAGGTCTGTTTCCCACGGATGCCGTCAAGAAAATGGGTGAACTGGGCCTTCTGGGCATGATGGTTCCTCCGGAGTGGGGAGGCTCGGGCACCGGCGCGGTGGCGTATTCCCTGGCGCTGCAGGAGATCGCGTACGCATGCGCATCCACCGCGGTGACCATGTCGGTGGCCAATCTGTCTACGGAACCGCTTTTGAAATTCGGCAACAGGCAGCAGAAGGAGAAATGGCTGACCGGACTTGCCGAAGGGGCGCTGCTGGGCGCTTTTGCGCTGACGGAACCGGGCGCGGGATCCGATCCCGGTTCGATGGCCACCACGGCTGTCCTGAAAAAAGATAAATATATTATTAACGGAACAAAAATGTTTATCACGCATGGCCAATATGCCGACGTGATCAACCTGATCGCCAGAACCGGCCAGGAAAAAGGAACAAAAGGCCTGTCCGCGTTCATCGTGGAGAAGGGCACCCCCGGTTTTAAAATCGGAACCCGGGAAGAAAAACTCGGGCTGAGGGCGTCCAACACGGTTGAGCTTATTTTTGAAGAGTGTGAAATTCCCGCCGGAAATCTGCTGGGGAACCCGGGCGAAGGATTCAAGGTTGCCATGCGCGCGCTGGACAGCGGGAGAATCGGCATTGCGTCACAGGCTACGGGCATTGCCAGAGCCTGTCTGGACGAGGCGCTTTTGTACACCAGAGAGAGACGTCAATTCGGAAAAACCATCAATTCCTTTGAAGCCATCCGTTTTATGATTGCGGATGCCGCGACCCATATTGAAGCGGCCTCGTGGCTGACGTTGATCGCGGCCGACCGCAAGGACAGAGGGATGATGTTCACCAAGGAAGCGTCCATGGCCAAACTGTTCGCTTCGGAAACGGCGAATTCCAGCGCCTACATGGCGCTTCAGGTTCACGGCGGTTACGGATATACGAAGGATTACAAAGTCGAGCGCCTGTACAGAGACGCCCGCGCCACCACCATTTATGAAGGCACGTCGGAAATTCAGCGCATCGTTATAGCCCGGGAAGTCATCGCGGATTAATTGAGTTTAGCATCCTTGAGCGTCATCCGGAAACGTCAGCCGGTTTTGTAGCATGAAAACGGGGTTATGAAGAAATCCATTAAAAAAATAGACAGGGAATTCAGACAGCACTGGAAAAATTACGCGCTGCAAAGCATTCTGGCCACCGTTGCCGTTTTTATTGTTCTTTATTTTTTAAGTTTGGAACACGCGGTGATCATCGCATCCATCGGGGCCACCACATTTATCATCTTTGCCATGCCGGCTAATATTACCGCCCAGCCCCGAAATGTCATCGGCGGACACGTGGTGGGTCTTCTCTTCGGATTTTTATTTTCTCTGTTTCCTCATTCGGGCATGATCTGTGCGATTCTGGCATATGCCCTTGCCGTCGGCGCTTCCATCTTTACAATGGTGGTCGTCGATATGGAGCATCCGCCTGCGGCCGGCACTGCTCTGGGCGTTGCGACAACAGGCATCACCTTAGAGGTGTTTATGGCGATTGTCGTCAGTGTCATCCTGCTGTCGGTCATTCATGTGTTTTTTAAACCGTATATCAGAGATCTGACCTGACGGGGTTTATCCACTCCCGTTAACGAGGAGTCTTGCGTGAATCCGATATCCGCTCTGCTGGGCATGAAAAAAGTCTTTCCGGACGTCGTTACCAACGCGTTCATCAACAGCATGCCGCGCCGGGCATTGACGCCGGAAGAAAAAGCGCTGCCTTATTCCGGATATTATTTCAAAGACATGGCGAAGATTCCGCAGGAAGATTTGGATCGTGTCAATCGCGGGCCGATTGATCCGGCGCTGGCGCTGCCGATAGCAGAGAGAAGCCGCCTGATGGAGCCGGGGGATCTGCCCGCGGAGACGGGATACTGCCTGATGCCGGACGGCAGCGGCTTTGCGGCGACCAAAGTGTTTATGCCGGATGTGACCACGGAAATGATCGACTGGTGGTTTAACTGGCATCCCCTTGTCGGACTGCGTTACGCGATCTGGTGTCCCGTTGCGCATAAAAGTATTTCGGCGCTGACGCCGGAAGCGCATCTGGACAGCAGCGGCGTGGATTTGCATGTCAGAAACATCGGGAAGATTCATTATCCGGTCGAAGGCTTTAATCTGACGGGAGCGCAGAAAATCGAGATTGCCTTCAAGTTGGTCCGTCAGATGGGGCTGGATGAGACGGTGTTCAAAAGCGGTTCGATGAGCACTTACGCGGCGGCATCGGTCACCAATGTGTTCCCGCGAATGCCCATCAACATCATCTTTCACGCCATACGGGAGGTTCCGGGCGGCATCGAATACCGCAGCCGTTACTGGCTGACCTATATGTTTGACCGGAAGGGAAATGTTGTCCAGTCGATGTTTCCTCGTCCGAAATCGCTGGTGCTGGCGTTTGCCAGAAATAACTGCATCCACAGTCTGATGGAGTATAACCATCTGGCCTCGATTCTTCCGCTTCTATACAGGGAAATGGAAGGAAAGATCATTTAGGAAATCAGAAGATACCTGCGAAGCATGTCTTCCAGTTCCACAGCATCCTTTTTCCTTCCATGTCCGACCCCATGATTCTGGTGTTGTGGATGATTTCCCGGCCCACCTTATGAAGAAGAATCGCCGTGGCCTGGATGTCCTTAATGCGGATATTCCCATGTCTTTTTATTGAATCAAGTGAGAGATACAGCAGGAGAATAATGAAATATGCCTCACATTATACTTGACAATATGAAAAACGTTTCATATTTATGGGCAAGCGCAGAAAACATTCGAGCAAAAGGAGGCTTGGAAATGTTCAGGTATCGTTATTTTGTCTGTTTGCTGATATTTATTTTCTCCGTTTCATCGGTTTGGGCGGAAACAATGCCTTCCAAAACCGGTGCGAGACCGGAAGCCTATTCTCAATTTACGAGAGTGGATAAGAATTTTGTAAGCCAGGGAGATAAATTAAAGGCCTGGCTTTATCTGCCCACGGGGATTTCAAAGCCGCCCGTAGTTGTCATGGCTCACGGATTCGGCGGTCAGCGATGGATGCGTCTGCCGGCCTACGCCGAACATTTTGCGAAAATGGGCATGGCGGTTTTTATTTTCGATTATCGCGGGTTCAACGACAGTGAGGGCACTCCCCGCAATTATGTCAACCCCAAGCGTCACCTGCAGGACTGGGACGCTGCCATTGCCTACGTGAGGACGCTGGATGTCGTTGACGCGAAGCGCATGGCCTTGTGGGGGACCTCCTTCAGCGGGGGACACGTCATTGTCGAAGCCGCGAAAAACCCGGATATTCGTGCCGTCGTCTCCCAGGTTCCGTTCACGGACGGCATATCAACCCAATGGTATTACATCACGACGGATCCGATGTTTGCCCTGAAAGGGACGTATCATGGTTTGGCCGACGTATTTGTGTCTCTCTTTACCCGTCATCGCCACAATGTGCGTATCGCGGGAAGACCGGGTGAGGCATTTGCGATGATGAGCAAACCGGATTCCATGGACGGATTGCTCAAGCTGCTGGGAACGATGGATCCGCGGGAATTTGAAAAAGAAAATTTCTGTCCCGGAAATATAGTTTTGAATCTGGGTCTCTACAGACCGATCAGCAAGGCCGCGAAGGTTGCCTGTCCGACGCTGGTCATTGGTGCGGAGACGGATACGCTGTTCCCGCCGACCGGACCGAAGAAAATGGCCGACAGGATGAAGAAAGCGACATATGTCAGCATGCCCATGAATCATTTCGACCCGTATGTGGGCGAACCGTTTAATAAACTTGTGAGGGTCATGGGTGATTTTTTAAAGACGAATTTAAATTAGAAATGTTCGGAATGTGAAGTTTAACCGGACGATAAAATCAGGCCACTGTCGGAATAAATTATTCCGGCAGTGGCTTTCTGTTGCGGTCGACACAGGCGCTGAGATCATGAAGGTAACATTCTCACAGCACTTGATTTTATGAGCAATGGACGGGAAAATCATTTAGGCGTGTTGAGATTGACACGACCCGGCACGTCGGAATGTGTCATGGGACATAAGGGACAGTCTTGTTCTTCCGATCGGAAGGCTTGACTGTTAGAAAGCATAGACAAGGTTAAACCAAAGCTTGTCTCCCTCGGGCTTGTTTCTCGCCTCGAACTCGGGCTGCCACTTGAGCGTAAAACTCATGTTCTTATATCCATACTGCACTTCAGGTCCGATGGAGAATACCCGCCCCTCAAAACCGTCTGCGCCGACTTTGATGCCGCTTAGCTCATCATCCGTCATCTGGTTGTAGTAATAGCCTCCCACCCCGACGGCCCATTCCTTGTTGATATGATACCCGACCGTGTAATCGACGTGGAATTCCCGACCGGATTTATAATTCGTATCGTCATTTTCCGTGTTGATATCGTACATGAACTTGGCGGACAGTTCAAGGCCGTTGTCGCTCAGACAGGTTACGCCGAGAACGGGTTCGAAGGTCCAGTAGTTCCGCCCGGAATTTGCCAGACGGTCCTGATTGTATGAGCCGATGGGGACAAAGATGTCGACGCCGGCCGCAACGTGGATGTTCTTTGTATGCCAGCCGAGGACCATCGGGTTGATGATGATGTCACCCAGCCCGGCCCGGTCGTCACTCAGTCCGGTGAGTTCCACGTCCTGATGAACCAGAGGAATCAAGGCATGAAAGGCCCAGTCGGCCCCGAGGATTTTGTAGCGGGTCACATGAATGACCCGGACCACATCGGCCGCCACCTTCAGTTTGAAATCAGGAAAGAGGTTGTTCCCGTTGTTGTTCTTGAACTCCGAGGCGGAGTAATAGGTCAGAAAGTTTTTAACATAGGTCCCGGGAGGCGGAAGCGCCCCGGCCATGAAGTCTTCAGCGCCGTTTGGGTATGATCCGCCGCCCCCTTCAGTAGCGAGAGCCGTTCCCGGGAGAGCAACCGGCCCGAGAAGCATGGCCGCCGCAATTAATATAATGAAAAAGTTTTTGAATGCCTTCCGTTTCGTCACCATGCTCTTTTCTCCTGCCTGAAATTTATTTTGTTTGAAGCGGCCGATCGGAGAGCGCTTTGTGCACTCTGCCCGTCATTGTTACGGGATCGATTTGAGGATGCAAAGGGTCTCTTGCGTAAAATTAATAAAATTATTCCAACCGGCGCCGGATGCTTGTAGCACAAGTTAAATGATTGTCCAGTATATTTTTGATTGAACTCAGGTATGCTTCATGATGTCGGTTGCTTCCCGATAGATTACGATAAAGCAGCCGATGATGGACAGGATAAAGAAACCCAGCATGAATTTCGGGCCCGTGCCCAGCAATTCATCCAGAAGGCGGCCCAACCAGAGGAACAGCAGGGAGGAAATCACCAGAGAAAATCCCCAGGCCGATAGAATAACGATGAAGTGAAAGGAATTGGAGGCCGGACGGCGTGTCTTGCGGGCGGTCATTGCCGACATAATCATTGCTCCATTTCATCTGCAGGTTGACGGACTCAATATGCCCCACGCTGTGTTTCCCGAAAAACGCTTCGTTCTTTAATTATAGTGTAATCATGCTTTTCATTTTTTCAAGGAATCCGTTTTATATTATTTTCAGTCCCGGACCTTTTCCAGCTTCGTCAGCGCAATCGATTCCGGAGTAAAATTCGATGGGCTATTCGAAAATTCAATGTGAGAGAAACAGACACAACGCCTTATTGATTATTGAAAAAACCGGATTCACCCGAACGGGCGCTATCGCCCCCTGACGCGAATTATAGTCGGCAAAAGGAGTCTATCGTTCTGAAGTCAAGTAGTTATGGTATTTGTTGCCTAAATACCTTTCTTTTCAAAACATGGAAGGATCTTCTTATTTAATGAGACCCAAATTTCAGAAACGTAGTGAGACTTGCTAAAATCGAGCGAAGCGCAGTTTGAGTCGCAAGTCGTAATGAGACAAGTTGAGAACGAGCGCAGCGAAGATCGAAACGTAAGTCGAATTATCCAATTGCGGAAGTGAAACGCATCGGAATTGAAAATTATCACCAAGGCGAATAACCGAAAGGTCACGATAGGCCGAGCGGGATAAATGTGGGCCTAATTTCATTTTTCTGTTATAATGCCCACCAAATGATATGTTCTCAACGATAAATATAAAGGAGTAAATTTATGTTCGATTACATGATGACAAAAGAGCAAATAAAAATCCGGGATGAAGCGCGGGATTTAGTCAAGTGGGTGCCGCGCCAGATGATTCTGGATATGGATACGGATAAAATTAAATTCCCCAAAGAATTTCTTCAGGAAGCGGGGCGACGCAATCTAATGGGTTGCCGTTATCCGAAAAAATGGGGCGGCCGCGATATGGATTGGGCGACCACCTGCATGATCATGGAAGAAATCGGAACGCTGGGGTACGAAATGGCCTGTGTTTTCGGCGTGGGGGCGGAACTGGTTTGTGACGCGATTATTCAGCACGGTACGGATGACCAGAAAGAAAAATACGTCAAACCGCTTTTAAGAGGCGAGCTTTTTGCAGCGGAATGTCTGACGGAACCGCGCGGCGGGTCGGATTTTTTTGGCGCGACCACGAAAGCGGAAGACCATGGCGATTATTACCTTCTGAACGGCATGAAACGATTTATCGTCGGCGCCGAGGGTGCGGATTATTTCCTGGTTTATGCGAAGACCAGTCCCGACGCCAAGCCGCAGCAGTCGATAACCTGTTTCATCGTTGATCGGACGGAAGGGGTGGAGGTCAAATATCTTTACGGGCTGATGGGCTGCCGCGGCGGCGGAACGGGGCGCATCGTTTTCCGCAACGTGAAGGTTCCCAAGGAAAACGTGGTCGGAAAAGTTGACGGAGCCTATGCGGTTTTCAATACGATGATGATTCCGGAGCGGCTGGGAACGGCCTCCATGACCATCGGCGCGGCGCGTCCGGCTCTGGAGATCGCCACAAATTATACGGCCCGGCGCAAGGCGTTCGGTCAGATCATCGCGCAGTTCGAAGGCGTGAGCTTTCAGGTTGCCGAGGCCGCGATGCTTCTGGATGCCGCGCGCGCCATGGCTTATGTCACGGCCCGGGCGGTGGACGCGGGCGCGGATATGCACCGCATCAGGCGCATGGTATCGCAAAGCAAGAAATTCATCACCGAGTCCTGTCAGAAAGTGGTGCATAATGCCATGCAGGTGATGGGCGGTATCGCCTACACGAATGTTTTCCCCATCGAACGCATTTATCGTGACGTGCGTCTGGCTTCCATCTGGACGGGAACCAGTGAAGTCATGTCGATGATTGCCGCGCATGAATGGTATCGGGAGTATTTCATGCAAAAAGAAAAAGCCGCCACCCGCGATTGTGAACTCGATGCGCAGGAAGCTTCCGAAGATGAAAAAATCTACGACGACGACGATATGTGGAAGAAGGGCTGGTAACCCGGCCGGGATGCGCAAGTCTTAAACCGGCAGACGCTTGCCGCCCGTCCTTGGCCCAAGGAGGGCATGGCAGGACACATCTTCCTGATCGCGTATTTTACAGGGATGAAAGCGTTTTGTTCCGGAAAAGATCTTCGGCGGAAAACATCAGTTCACCCTCTTTGAAAACCATGAGCGGTTTTCTGAGCGCGCGAATGTCCTGTAATGGATTTTTTTCCAGCACGACCATGTCGGCATATTTGCCTTTTTCCAGGGAGCCGGTCTTGTCTTCCAGTCTGAGGATTCTGGCGTTGCTGATGGTGGCGCTGCGGAGCACTTCGATGTTGGTGAAGCCGAGACGCCGCAAAATTTCATATTCCCGGTAATTTCCGCCGAAATAGCAGAAAGGCATGCCCGCGTCGATGCCGCAGCCGATGAGAATTCCCGCCTGATTCATCTTTTTGAGATTGGCGTAACCGTTGGCCACCATGCCGAAATAAACGTCGGGATCGACGAGAAACTTCTTTTTTCCCCAAAGCTTGTCTCTGCCGATTGCTTTATAATCTTTCAGCGCGTCGAGATTTTGCTGGTGCAGAAGCGGATCGCAGTGCCGGACGGCCTCATGAGCAAAGTAATTCCTTCTCACCGTTAATTCGTCCATCACTTCCGGCGTCGCGTATTTTTCGGGAATTTCGTCAAAAGCCTCCTCCATCAGGAAGGACTGGCCGACGGTCATGGTGGGAACGATGGCCACGTTGTTCTTCGCCATTTTCAGCACGTCTTCATCGGACAGAATGGTGTCGGCAAGCATGTGCTCGATGGAGTGGAAGGGATATTCCATGGCTCGATCGAAACCGAATTTAAAATGATGATGCCCTACGACCGGAAGGCCGTTCTTTTCGGCAAATCGGAAAATAATATCAAGCTGCTCTTTGGTGTAAACGGGAATCGCCTTGTTTTTTTTGCAGAAGATCGTCCGGTTATCCAGGGTCAGTTTGACGAAGGAAGCTCCGCGGGCGTTTTCCGCAAGGCATTCTTCCATGTCGGCCGTGTTTTTGAAATTGTTCATGATCATGCCGATGAATAAGGAAGCCGGGCCGGCAAAGATATTTACATCCGACGGCGGAATTTCCGGGTGGGACCCCATGACGTTCAGTATGGAATTGCAGTACACGACACGGGGGCCGGGCAGATTGCCTTTTTCAATATCTTTGATGAACATATGCAGCAGCGCGGGGAATGCGCCCATATCTCTGATGGTCGTTATGCCTGATTCGATCGAAGAGATAAAATTGTTTTTCTGCTGCCGGGAATGGCGCATAATGTCGATCACTTTCATGGAAAAGACCGGAGACGCGGTGGAATGGCAGTGGGCATCGATAAGGCCCGGTATCAGGAATTTCCCCTGAAGATCAAAGATCGTCCCCCGATGACTATGCTGAAGATCTCCGCTTCCCAGAGCGGCGATCTTTCCGTTTTCCACGAACAGCCAGGAGTTCTCAATCATCTGACCGGACGTGACATCCACCAGGCCGGCGTTTTTGATGAAGAAAGCCTGATGATCCAGGACGGGCACGTTCTTTTTCGGAATGGCGCATCCCTGCAATGACGGCATGGTCAGGGCGCCCGCCAGCAGCAATGAATACTTGATAAAATCCCTGCGTTCCAGGAAAGGAGATGATTCGTTTTTCATATGACAGACCCGTTGCGTTTTCGCGTCATTATAGGGAGAGTTTCCTGTGTGTCAAGCCCTATCCTGTATTTATTTTTCACGATGTTCAAAAGGGGACGCATGGTATATTTCGTTGACAGACCATGATCTTCTCCTTATACTGCGCGAAAAATAAAATGCCGATACGATTACGTTTTCCCCATCGCGGACGAAAGCATATTCTTTGCTCGGAAGGAAGAAAATTGACGCCACAATATAAGCACAGCCGTGAAATCTTGCCGGATGTTTTCAGCATCACCCTTCCTCTGCCGGGCAGAAAACCCGGTCCGGTTAATGTGTATCTTTTTAAAGGCGCTAAAAATACGTTGATTGATACGGGCATTGTTCAAACGGCCGGGATTCTCCGAAAGGCGCTGACCGAGCATCATCTCGATTTCTCCGACATCGACGAAATAATCGTGACGCACGGGCATCCGGAACATTATGGCGCGGCAAAAAAAATTGTCCGGGCCGGAAAAGCCAGGGTGATCGCGCACGCCGAGGACAGGGCTTTCATTGAAAAAGGATATGCTTCATTAAGCGGCCGGTATAAAAATTTTCTCCGGGTGACGGGCATCCCCCCTTCCGTGGGCCTCATGATGCGATTGCTATTTGTTTTTTTTAAGCGGATGGCGGATAATTGCAAAGTCGATGAGCTTGTGCGGGAAGGGGATGAAATGATGATCGGCGGATACCGGGCGAAGATCATGGAAACGCCCGGCCATTCCCAGGGGTCAGTGTGCATTTTTCTCGAGAAGGAAAGAATAATTTTCTGCGGAGATACCATCATCGAACACATTACACCGAATGCTTTTGTCATGCTGGATGAGCAAAAGACGCTGCCGGTTCGTCTCAGCCAGGAAGAGTTTTATGCATCACTGATGAGAATCAAAACGCTTGAACCATCGGCGGTTTATTCCGCACACGGGAAAACGATATCCGATATTGATCAAATCATTGCCGGATATGAAAAAGCTTTTGCGGAAAGAAAGGACAATGTTTTAGCGATGGTCCGCGACGGTGAAAAACACATCTATAATATGGCGCGGCGCCTTTTTCCGGATATTGGTGGATTGCGGCTTCCGCTCGAAATATTTCTTGCCATCTCGGAGGTTTATACAACGGTTCAGGTGCTGCAGAAAGAAGGAAGAATATCGTTGCAGATAAATGACAATTTGCTGGAAGTGAAGGAATTAACGGGGAATTGATTGTCATAAAAATTTAACAAATATTTTATTGACATAAAATATGCAGTTTAGTATAAAATAACCTGTAAATAATTAATAAAAGAGTTGATTTATAAAAAATTATTGAAAATATCGCGCGAAAGGAGAGTGTCATGAAGAAATTTGGAATGCTTTTAGTTATTATGATGTTAATGGCTGTCGTCTCAGCGGCTCAGGCGGCAGAAGTAAGAGCCGGTGGGTTGCCGGCCTTGAGTGCCGACGATAGTAATGATGTAAGCACTGCCAATCTGGCAAGAGAAGGCGAAGTCAGAGCCGGCGGTTTTCCCGTGATGAATAAATATGATAGCTGTCATGATTGTGTTCCTGACAAATGTCCTCCTCCTCCGCCTCCCCCTCCTCCGGTAGAAGAAAAAGTTTGTCCTCCGTGCGCGGAATGCCCGGCATGTCCTCCTCCTCCGGTGGTTGTGGCTCCTCCTCCCCCCAAAATTATTGAGAAGGGAAGACAGACGCTCGATGTTAAATTCGATTTTGACAAAGCGACCATTAAGGATAACTACAGCAAAGACATCAATGATCTGGCTGAAGTCATGAAAGATTATCCGGATCTGAACGTTGTGATCGAAGGACATACGGACAGTGTCGGGACCGATGCTTACAACAAGAAGCTTTCTCAGGAGAGAGCGGATGCGGTCAAAAAATACATGGTCGATAAAGGCATTGATGCAAGCCGTATGAAAACCGTCGGTTATGGTGAAGAGAAGCCGATCGCTTCCAACAGCACCAAAGAAGGCCGTTTTCAGAATCGCCGCGTAGAAGCAGCGGTTGATTATACGATCGAGAAATAAAAAGGTTTTTAAGACCTAACCAAAAAGCCCCGCAATGATTTGCGGGGCTTTTTTTATTTAAAAAATGGTACAGCGGGATTTTCGCCGGCAACTAATTTTCCCCATCCCGCGCAGGCAAAATAACAGGCAAAGACAACAAGAAAAGCCGCGCAAAAAAATAGGACACCCCGATACAGGCGATCACTGAAAAAATTTCTGCCCCGGGCGACGGCGGCGGAGACGAGGGAATACCAGCTCAAATCAGCCAGAATGTGTCCCGCGAAGAAAAAAACGATTTCCCATAAACCGAATTGCCGTGAATACATAATATAACCGAGGCCGATGGTCGCCCACCATATGATCCAGTAGGGATTGGCTGCGCTCATCAGGATTCCGTTGATGAGGAGATGATTTTCCGTTGTTTGCTGCCCTTCCCGTTGCAGGCTTAATGAGGGCAGCGACCGAAACATATTGAAAGCCATGCACAGCAGAATCAAAGAACCGGTCAGGGCAGTCGCAGCGAAAACGACAGGCCTTTGAAGCCAGGGCGCCAGGCCCAGCAGAAGGGCAGCCAGCAGCAGTAATTCCAGAATGGCGTGACCGGTAATCAACAGGGGACCGGCCATAAAACCGCGGCGGGAACTTTCGCCGATGGTCACGGTCAGAAGCGGTCCCGGCATCATTGCGCCGGACAGAGCGATTATAAACGATGAAACGAAGATGGTGAAGCAAGCAGTAAACACGATCATTCCATCAGTTTATTTTTTACCCGATTTTGCGGCGATTTGTTTGACACGGTTAAATTGCGGTGTATTGGTAATCGACGGTACGGCCGGACTTTGCGCGGCCAGCTCCTGCATTTGCTTTACTCTTTCCTCGCTCGGAGGATGCGTGCTCATCGCATCGGCAAGATTTCGAACAACGACATCATTGCCACGACCGGACTTTTTTTCCATTTCCAGAAGTTTTTCATAAAATTTGCCGACCTGATCCTTGTCGTATCCGGCCGCCACGGCGTACTTGAAACCAATGCGGTCGGCTTCCATTTCGTCTTCCCGGGAATTGACCAGAAATGTGAACTTTTGCGCCAGCAGTCCGCCGCCTGCTCCGAGCGCTCCCCCGATCAGAGTCGCGCGGGCTTTACAGGAGGAATCGCCGTCGCTGCAGAGAACGGTCCCCAGGCCGTATCCGACAATGGCGCCAACCACCGCTCCGCCGGCGCCGTAAATCCATGTTTTATTCCGGGCTTTTTCCATGGCGTACATTCTCTCGGCGGTGTGCCGGGCGACGACGTGACCGATCTCATGCGAAACCACACCGGCCAGTTCCGCTTCGTTGGAGGCAAGGGCAATCAGGGGAGCGGTGACAAAAATTGTTCCGGCGGGCATGGCAAACGCGTTGATATCCGCGACATCAACAACGGTGAACGTATAATGATAGGGATTCCCTTCCAGATGGTTTGCCCGGATGATTTTCATACCCAGATCGGAAATATACTGCTGAAGCTCCTGATTGCTGGCGGAAGGATAATCTTTCCGGATCTGGGGGAGCGCTTCCCGGGTCAGCCGCTGTTCATCCTGAACGGTGAGGCTGGTTTCCTGGTCGACGTTGGATCCCTCCCGGTAGCGCGACGCATGGGTCGGCGCACAGGAGATGATTATCAGTAAAGTCAATAGAAGCCATAAAGAGATTTTCTTATGCATGTTCTTCCTTCCCGAGCTAAAGATAAAACGCTTTGATCGTGCGGTGAATTCCATTAAACATGCGAGCCGTCTTCTGTCAAGGTACGGATAGTCATGATGATCGGACGGCAACCCGGATTATTTCATTGACGGACATCGGAATATGATTTAAACGTCAGCATAAATTTGAAGATGTGAAAGACATTGCGGGGAACAACCATGCCTTTTTTTGTGCGTGACCATGCGAAAATTTACTATGAAGATGACGGCTGGGGAGAAGCGATCATCGCCGTACACGGCCTGATTGAAAATACCACGTACTGGAAAAACATTGTTGCGGATATTACAAAAAAATACCGCTTCATTCCCCTGGATATGCGCGGACACGGGCAAACGGTCGTGGATGGAGACTCTTTCGGGTTTGACGCGGAAACCATCGGTGATGATATTGAGGCGCTGGCCGATTATCTGCGTATTGATCGATTTCATCTTTTGACGCATTCCACCGGCGGATTTGCCGGTGTGCGCTACGCCATGCGGAATACCGGCAGGCTGGCGAGCCTGATTCTAACGGACACGGGTTCTTCCACATCCGTGATGTCCGGTGATTTTGAGGCGATCAAGGCCTTTAACGATAAACTGGCCCGCTATTTTGAGAAATTCGACTGGGAGCAGATCGTCGCGAATTTATGGGCGAATCCGTTTCCTTTCTTTCGCGGGATTGTGGAGTCGCCGCAGGCGGCGGAACTCATGAAATCCGCACAGGATATGATCAGCCTGGGAGATCGATCCACCATCGCCCAATTTGTCCGGTCGTTTTATACGGATCCTGATCCCCGGATAGACGGTCTGCGGGGCATTCGTTGTCCGACGCTGGTCATTTACGGCGAAAAGGATGATCTTTTCATCGAGACCAGTAAGCTGATGGCAAGGGAAATTCCCGATGCCCGTCTGATTGAATATGCCGGCATTGGGCATATGACGGCATTGGAATGTCCCGAACGTCTGGCGAAAGATATCATTCGTTTTATCGGTAAAAAAAAATAATAATCGTCTCACCGGTTCTCGCAATGCGGCGATATCCCGGATGTTATCCGACGTCCCGGCATCACATCGCGCTCGCGGTTCATTCATCCTGACATTATTGCGGTTCAAAAGCCTTTCGATGCCGTTGAATTCTGCAAAATAAAAAGCTTGACCTTTGCGGCGTAATGTATTATTGGTCGAACCACCCAGCCAATTAGGCGGGGAAGCAAAGGAGAGTCCGTCATGATGGCCCCCAAGGGTTTTGCAGGTCCGCTGACACGTTCGCGTCTTCACGAAGAAATCGTCACTGTCATCCAGAAACAGATTATGTCCGGGAGAATAGCCGCGGGAGATAAATTACCCACGGAAAGGGAACTCGCGGAGAATTTTCATGTCAACCGGGCAACCGTGCGCGAGGCGTTGCGCAAACTCGAAAATCTTGACCTGCTGGAAATCCGTCACGGTGACGGATTGTATGTCAAAAATTATCTGGAAAGCGGCAATTTCGACCTGCTCAAGGCCGCTTTTAATATGGATGGCGGCAGGGACGTGATGATGAATATTCTGGAGGCGCGCCGCTATCTGGTGCCGCAGATGGCTTATCTGGCGGCGCAGAGGCGCACGAAGAAAGACCTGGATGCCCTCAAACGCGTCATTGACGAGCAAGAGATGAGCACGCTGGAGCAGGATATTCAGGTTCATCAGGTCATCGCCCGTTCCACCCAGAATCTGCTTTGCACAATCGGGCTGAACTTTTTCAATCAGATATTCCGGGATTACGGATATCTCTATTTTGATGATCCGAAAAACATCGCGCGCTCCCGGAAATTTCACCACGAAATATATGACGCTGTAAAAAATAAGGACGCGGAACTGGCCCGCAAGATCATGAAAGATGTTCTCGTTTACGCGGAAAAGGCGGTTCTGGCGAATATCAAGGATAACAAGCTTTAAAAGGAGTGACCGGCATGGAAAGATTTATAGAAAATTATCATCATGAAAAATTTGATGTCATCGTTATCGGAGGAGGGATCAGCGGAGCGTCCGTTGCCTATGAAGCCGCCACCCGGGGACTAAAGGTGGCTCTGCTGGAAAAAAAGGATTTTTCCTGGGCGACGTCGGCGGTTACGTCCAAAATGATTCACGGCGGTCTGCGATATCTGGTCAATGGAGAAGTGAGACTGGTGCGGGAATCGCTGCGTGAGCGAAGGGTGCTGGAAAATATCGCTCCCAATTACGTCTATCCGTGGCCGATGATGATGACGCATTATAAAAAACCGCTGAAGAACAATAAATGGGTTGTAAAAGCGGGCATGCTGGTTTACGACGCCCTGTCCTATGATAAAAATTACACTTGGGACCCCTGCAAACGGATTCCGGTGCATAAAACCATTTCCCGCGACGAGGTTTTGCGGCAGGAGTCCCATGTGCGCGCCGAGGGGCTCACGGGCGCTTCGGTTTTCTGCGACTGCGTCAGTATTTTTCCCGAACGGCTGACGCTGGCCTTTATCAAGTCTGCCGTGGCCTATGGCGCAAAGGCGGCCAATTATGCCAAAGTGGAAGGGTTCATCATGGATACCGGCAACAGAGTCGCCGGCGTGAAAGTCAAAGATTTGTTAAGCGGCAAAGTCTATGACGTTGCGGGAACCGTTACCGTGAATTGCGGCGGACCGTGGGCGGATATTGTTCTGGGCCTGGCCAGACCGGATGAAAAAGGCGCGTCGACATTACGCCGGTCTGAAGGCATTCACATCATCACCGCGAAACGACTTCTTTCCGGCAATTATACCGTCGGTTCGATGACACCGGCCGGCCGTCATTTCTTCCTGATTCCCTGGCGCAATCATACGCTGATCGGCACAACGGACAAACCCTTCAACGGAAATCCGGACGATTATCGGGTGACCCGGGAAAGCATTAAGGAACTGATCGACGATGTCAACAGTTCCTTCGGCGACGGCAAGCTTTCTTACGAAGATGTGAAGCATACCTATGGCGGGTTGCGTCCCCTGGTCGAAAAGGAAACGAAAGAGACGTACTCTTCTTCGCGCAAATATGAAATCTACGACAATAAGGACGACGGGCTGGACGGATTAATTACCGTCGAGGGCGGGAAATACACCACCAGCCGCCAGCTGGCGGAGACCTGCCTGAAGATCGTCGCCGTCAAACTGGGTCGCGATCTCGGCAAGAGCATTACGGATAAACAGTTTCTGACCGGTTGTGAAATAAAAGATTTGAATGCCTTTGTGAATGAAGCGCGGGCGCAGGGCAATGGAATCAGCCGAACCACGCTGGATTATCTGGCGCGCAATTACGGAACCGAATACAAAGAAATTATCAAACTGGCGCGTGACGATAAAGCCTTGTCCGAAACACTCAACGCGGACGGTGAAATTCAGGCGCAGGTGGTTTATGCCGCGCGCCATGAAATGGCGCGCACCCTCTCCGATATCGTTATGCGGCGCACCGGTATCGGCACGCTCGGCAATCCCGGAGAAGAGGTGCTGCGCAGGGTTGCCCTGGTTGCCGCCAGAGAGTTGCATTGGGACAATGAAAAAATGGAAAAGGAAATTGCAGCCGTCGTCAACCTGCTTAAAATACCGGTTGATTGAAAAGAGGGTTGTCCGTCGAAAAACAGAACATAAACAAAGGAGGCATGCTGATGAAATCCAATCATTACCGTCCAGAGTGGACAGAAAAAGCTCCACCCGCAGGAACATACCGGTCCATTTTCAAATACGGCGATCCCCACAGCTTTAAGCATCCCAGCGATGCCTGGTACAACATGATCAAACAGGAGTTTCATCTGAGCGACAGGGATTTTTCCGCCAAAGGCAGGGAGGGACTGGAGCAGGTGTCTTTAAACCGTTGTGCGAATCTGGCGTCTCATCAGATTGAATCCATACGGAATATCGTTGGCGGGGACAATGTCGCGCTGGATGATTACAGCCGCGTCAAATACGCCTCCGGAAAGACCACAGAGGAAATGCTGGAATTGCGTCACGGCATTATCCGCGAAGTGGCGGATGTTGTGGTTCATCCCCGCGACAAACAGGATGTGCAAAAAATCGTGGCGTACTGCAACGGGGAAAAAATTCCGATAACGGTATTCAGCGCCGGCTCATCCGTGAATTTCGGCTGTCGTCCGGTCCGCGGCGGCATCTCCCTGGTGATCAGCACGCATATGAACAAGCTTCTGGACGTCAACGAACTGAACCAGACGGCGCGGGTTCAGCCGGGAATGTTCGGACCGACTTATGAAGACGCATTGAACAGAGCCCCCGAGCTTTTTAAGACGAAACATCGCTACACCTGCGGACATTTCCCGCAGTCCTTTGAGTATTCCACCGTCGGCGGCTGGATCGTCACCCTCGGGTCCGGACAGGCCTCGACATATTACGGCGATGCTTATGACATCGTGTTCAGCCAGGAATACGTCACGCCCGCCGGCACGTTCAGAACGCTCGATTTTCCGGCGACCGCCACCGGCCCCAAAGTCAACGACATCATGAAAGGTTCCGAAGGAGCGTTCGGCATTCTGGTCGAAGTCACCATGAAAATATTCCGCTATATGCCGGAGAATCGCGAGCGTTTCAGTTTCATGTATCCCACCTGGGACGCGGCCGTCAACGCCAGCCGCGAAATCATGCAGTCGGAGTTCGGCAAGCCGGCCATTTACCGCATTTCCGATCCCGAGGAAACCGACCGGGGCTTGAAGCTCTACGGCATGCCGGACATGGTCGACACGTTGCTCAGCCTGCGCGGCTTCAAACCCATGCAGCGCTGTTTGAGTCTGGGCAATGTGGAAGGAGATCGGGATTACACAAAGCTGGTTGCGCGTAAAATCAAGGCCGTTGCCCGAAGACACGGAGCGATTTCTCTGACCGGCTATGCGGCGCGGAAATGGGAGCACACCCG
Source organism: Smithella sp. (assembly GCA_035350895.1). Lineage (GTDB taxonomy): Bacteria > Desulfobacterota > Syntrophia > Syntrophales > Smithellaceae > Smithella. The sequence continues at coordinate 33,464 of DAOPVC010000006.1, forward strand.
TTATACGGAACCTTATATGCGCGAGGATCTGGGCGACTATGACATTTTGATCGATACGCTGGAGGCCGCTGTGACGTGGGACAATCTTCACCGGGTGCATGAAGGTGTGCGGGCCTATGTTAAGAGCCGTCCCGCCACCATGTGCATGACGCATGCTTCGCATTTTTATCCTCAGGGAACGAATCTGTATTTCATTTTTATCGCTCATATGACAGATCTTGAGGCATTTCGTAAATTCCAGCGGGGGATCATCGACAGCATTCAGACACATGGCGGTTCACTGAGCCATCATCACGGCGTGGGAAGAATGATCGGCCCCTGGATGGAAAGGCATCTCGGGAAGGAACAGATGGATGTCTTGCGGGCTTTGAAAAAACACTTTGACCCGCAGGGGATTATGAATCCCGGCGGTCAGCTGGGACTGGACGGATGAAGGCGATTGAGAAGAGGTGTCTTGGATGATTTAAAATTACCTGAAAAATAGTGAGGTGCATATGCCACAAGAAAAAACGAGATCACAGGAATTAATCCTATCCATCGATGCGGGAACGCAATCCATCAGAGCAACGCTTGTCGATGTGGAAGGGAACATACTGGAAATTGTCAAAACCCCCATTCAACCATATTTTTCGGCGCATCCCGGCTGGGCTGAGCAACAGCCTGATTACTACTGGGACGTGTTCTGCAAAACGACCCGTCAACTCCTGCAAAAACAGGAACATCTAAAAAAGAATATTAAAGGCGTGACGCTGACGACGCAACGCGCCACGATGATCAATGTCGATAAAAACGGCAAAGCGCTCCGGCCGGCAATTATCTGGCTTGATCAGAGAAAAGCGGATGCACGGCAGATCATGCCCGGTGTCCTCCGACCCGTATTGAAAACGGTCAAACTGCTCGATACGCTCGAGGGGGTCATCCAGGAATGCGAAGCGAACTGGATCTGCCAGCAGCAGCCGGATATTTGGGATAAGACCTACAAGTATCTGGTTCTCTCCGGCTTCTTTACGCACCGTCTTACCGGAGAGTTCGTTGATTCGGTGGGTAATAATATCGGATATCTTCCGTTCAACAACAAAACGTATCAATGGGCGGGAAAATACGATTTCAAATGGTGGATTTTCAAAGTCGGCAGAGAAAAGCTTCCCGATCTTGTCAAACCGTCTGAAGTTCTGGGCCGGATTACCGGGAAAGCTTCCGCCGAAACAGGCATACCGGAAGGGCTACCCGTCTTTGCGGCCGGATCGGACAAGGGGTGTGAAATTCTCGGTTCCGGCTGTCTCACGCCGGAGACCGGATGTCTGAGTTTCGGAACCATCGCGACGTTTGATGTGGCTACGCCCAAATATGTCGAACTGCATCCGATGATCCCGCCGTTTCCCGCTTCCGTGCCGGATGCTTATTATACGGAAGTCTCGATTTTTCGAGGATTCTGGATGGTCAGCTGGTTCAAGGAAGAATTCGGCCTTCAGGAGTGCATGCTTGCCGAGAAAACGGCGGAGCCTCCGGAAAAGTTTTTTGATTCGTTGATTCAGGATGTGCCGGCCGGTTCGAAGGGGTTGATGCTTCAGCCCTACTGGACGCCGGGTCGGGAAGTTGACGCTTTCGCGAAGGGATCGATTATCGGTTTCGGCGATGTGCACAGCCGCGCCTATCTGTATCGGGCATTACTGGAAGGATTGGTCTATGGTTTGCGAGAAGGGGGAGAATTGACCCAGCGGAAAACAAAAGTTCCTGTGACCAGGCTCAAGGTGTCGGGAGGCGGTTCGCAAAGCGATGCGGCCATGCAGATTACGGCGGACATTTTCGGCATGGCGGCGGAACGTCCCCATACGTTTGAAACATCCGCGCTGGGAGCGGCCATCGATGCCGCGGTCGGTCTGAAATTGTATTCTGATTTCCCGTCAGCGGTAAAAGCGATGACCCGCACGGGCAGAGTCTTTGAGCCGATTCCGGAGAATCACCAACTCTACGATAATCTCTACCGGAGAGTTTATCTCAAAATGTATGGACAGTTACGGCCTCTGTTTAAAGAGATCAGGGATATTACCGGTTATCCTGCGGAAAACTAGAGTAACAATAAAGACATTGAATTAATTCAGAGGATAAGTATATAATGCTTTCGCGTCGGCCATCGTTGTTCTTATGGACCGGTTGTTGAATCCGTCGTATTTTTTCGAGTGCTCAGACACCATGAGCGTTGTCAGCGTTATATTGATCAAAGGAGGTTTGCATCATGAAAAAAACATCACTGTTCCTCATCGCGGCGTTGTCTTTGTTTTGGGCAACCGCCGCCCTGGCCGAACTTAAGGAAGGCCTCTGGGACATCACGACCCAGGTGGAAATGAAGGGCATGCCGCAATCCATCCCTCCCACCACGTTTCGCCAGTGCATCACCAAAAGCGATCCCGTCCCGCAAAATAAAGACAAAAACTATGACTGTAAAATCATCAGTCAGAAGGTTGTCGGCAATACGGTCAATTACAATGTGCAGTGTACGGGCAAGGAAGGGACGATTCAGACATCCGGCACCACGACATACACCGATCAGTCCATGAGCGGCTCATCGACCACCAGCATGAAAATGAAAGGACAGCCGGAAATGAAAATGTCGAACACCATGAAAGGAAAATACATAGGACCCTGTTCCCGATAAACGTATTTCAACGATTGTCTGAGCAGACGACACATTTTATTTTACAGTCCAGGGGGTGACCCATGTCCTATTATGTCATTGTGCGGAAGGACGGCTCGATAAGGATTTACAAAAACAGACAGGACGGAGAGCGGTTGCCGAAAGGATCCCGGCAGTTTGTCTGTTCGAGCAATGTTACCGTTCAGGATTTGTATTGTTGGATAGACAACGGTTGCAGTGATTTAAGAACCATCAAAGCGATCTGAAGATTAAAAGAAGAAATTTCAAACGATAGCGTAAAGGGCGTTCGTAGCCGGGATGTTTATTGTCGGCCACACAATAAATGTGCGCGGATCGTTTATCAAAAAACACATCAGATAAATAATGGACAAATCGATGCTCAAGCCCATAACGACCGATCAGGCCAAAGATTCCGGCATGGCCGCGGTATTGATCTGCCTGCTGATTGCCTTCTTTACGAGAGAGACGTTGTTTTATGGTCTGGCCGCTCTGGCTCTTTTGGCGAGCATGATTCGTCCGCGTCTGTTCGTGCCGTGGACTAGATTATGGCTGACTTTGTCGCAGGGGATCGGTTTCGTAATGTCCGGAATCGTTCTCAGTCTGATTTTTGCTGTCCTGGTCACGCCCACAGGTTTATTCAGAAAAATAATCGGCAAAGATCCCATGCAACTGAAAAAATGGAAGCAAAGTCATGCGTCGGTTTTCAGAGTGCGGAATCATGAATTTACATCCGAAGACCTCCGGCATCCGTATTGACGACAGGAAAGAACGATGGAATTTTTAAAAGATTTATGGGGCTTTCTTAAGGAAAGAAAAAAGTTCTGGCTGTTGCCGATTATCCTGGCGCTGCTTATCTTCGGAGCGCTGATGATCTTTTCCACCGGATCGGCGGTCGGACCTTTTATTTATACGATTTTCTAAGAGGCGGGAAATGTCGGTTTCCATTCTGGGTATATCGGCTTACTATCATGACAGCGCCGCCGCGCTTTTGATCGACGGCAGAATCGTCGCTGCGGCACAGGAAGATCGCTTCACGCGGGAGAAACATACCAGCGCATTTCCTTATCATGCTGCAACGTACTGCCTTGAAGAAGGTGGTTTGCAGGTCGGCGACCTTGACCGGGTTGTTTTTTACGACAAGCCGTATCTGAAGTTTGAGAGACTGATGGAAACCTATCATGCTTTTGCACCTCGCGGACTGCGAAGCTTTGTCGCCGCGGTTCCCGTCTGGATCAAAGAGAAAATATTCTTGCGGAAAAGGCTTCACGACGAACTGGCTCGAATTGGTCCGGGCAAGGTCCGATTGCTTTTTCCCGAACATCACCTGTCTCACGCGGCCAGCGCGTTTTATCCGTCTCCTTTCGACGAAGCGGCCATCTTGACTATTGACGGTGTCGGCGAATGGGCCACGGCCGCTATCGGACAGGGGAAGGACCGTTCCATCACGATTCTTCGCGAACTCGATTTCCCGCATTCGCTCGGGTTGCTTTATTCCGCCTTTACATATTATTGCGGTTTTAAAGTCAACAGCGGCGAGTACAAACTGATGGGGCTTGCACCGTACGGTCACCCGGATTCCGAACGAACCGGTTCTTTCAAGAAAAAGATTCTGGATCATCTGGTGGATATCCGGGAGGACGGATCCATCCTTCTGAATATGGACTATTTCGATTACGCGACCGGTCTGAGCATGTGCCGTGATGAACATTGGAGGCGCCTTTTCGGCATGCCGCGCCGGGAACCGGAGCGTGACATCGAACAGTCTTATATGGATCTGGCGCTGGCCATACAGCAGGTTACGGAAGATATTGTTCACGTCATGGCTCAGACAGCGAAAAAACTGACCGGAAGCAAATATCTCGTTATGGCCGGCGGCGTCGCGCTCAATTGCGTAGCAAACGGAAAGCTGCTGCGTCGGGGAATATTTGACGATATCTGGATACAACCGGCGGCCGGTGATGCCGGTGGCGCGCTGGGCGCCGCCTATGCCGCCTGGCATATCGAAATGGGCCGGCCGAGGTCCGCAACGACGGGCCGGGATGCGATGGCGGGCGCCTTACTCGGTCCCGAATTCGGACCGGATTATATCGCGCGCATGGCCAAAAAATGTAAGGCGCCGTATACGCATTATCAGGATTATGACGAATTATGCGCGGACGTTGCCGCACTGATCGACCGGGGGATGGTGATCGGCTGGTTTCAGGGACGGATGGAATACGGTCCGCGGGCATTGGGCAACCGCAGCATCCTGGGCAATCCCTGCCTGACGGAAACACAGAAAAAAATTAATCTGAAAATAAAACACCGGGAAGAATTCCGCCCTTTTGCGCCGTCTGTTCTCGAAGAGGATATGACCGATTATTTTGAACTCGACCGTCCGTCACCTTATATGCTGCTGGTCTCCAGGGTGAAAGAAAAACGTTTGCGCGCTGAACCTGAAAATTACAACCGGATGTCCATGTATGAAAGGCTTTATCATGAACGATCCGATATCCCCGCCGTCACCCATGTTGATTATTCCGCGCGGATTCAGAGCGTCAACAAAACAACAAACGAACGTTTCTGGAAACTGATCAGCGCCTGCAAGCAGAAAAACGGATACGGACTGATTGTCAACACGAGTTTCAACGTTCGCGGTGAACCGGTTGTCTGCACGCCGGAGGATGCTTACCGGTGCTTCATGCGGACAGATATGGATTATCTGGTTATGGGAGATTATGTATTTCATAAAAACGATCAACCGGAGCTTGCGGGTATCGACGCGCAGGCGCAAGGGTAAGCGGACGGACAGGATTCGTGTCCGATTTACAGCAGCAGAACGGAATAAACGGACAGGATCAGCATTCCCCATAGGGTGATATCCAGGCCGGCCAGGGGAATTAAAATCAGGCTGGCCAGAACAGATCCCGCGCATCCGCCGATAAGATCCGCCGCATACAGCGGAGAAATGACCTTGTGCTGATCTTCAATTTCATGCAGGCTGGCATAAGCAAAAATACCGGCGACGGTGAAACCGGTCGCTCCCAGTAAAAATGCGATCTGGAACAATCCTGCCGCACCGCCGGTCTTGATCATCATTCCGGTCAGGCCGCAGACAAGACAGAAAATGACCATCAGGCCGATGCCGTATAATCGCGGGGACATCCGATGACGCGGGAGCCGGATCATTATTTTATCCGTCATGGCTGCGCCCAGAGCGAGGCCGGCCATAAAACTCATCAAAAGAAATCCGATGTTCTGGTAGATGACCCCGTGTTTCACCTGATAATAAAGCAGGAGAAGCGTTTCCAGAACCATTCCCAGAAAGCCGGCTGCGGCAACCAGCAGGATGCGGCGGAGACCGGGATGCCGGCGGCTGAAAAGAAAGATGACGGGCAGTGCCGCCAGTAAAAAAAACAGGAGGTATCGAAAAAGCGGCGGGCCGGTCATCGACGATAAATTCATCCGTATTGCCCGTGGAAAGAATTTCGACAACCAGATGATCAGGGCATACCGGTAGCAAACCGGATGGATGTCGGAATTGGGCGCTTCCTTTATTTCCGCCAGGAGTTTATTGATTTGAAAATACCGGTCGTTGGTGAAAAGATAGGTGATATAATTTCCCGAAATCAATCTGGTTTTGAAATTCATTTTCTGCAAACGGCCGGCCATGACGTCCGGCGTCCGGGGAAGCGGCGCAAACGAAGCAGTGATCACATTCGTGGTTCCCGGAAGGAACAGCACGTCGGGAAAAACCGATGCAAGCGCCGCGTGAATTGAACTGTTGCGGCGGGTCAGCGGCGTTGTCCAGAGGTTTTCCGCCGTTCGCAGTCTGAAGGCGACGATGCCTCCGGGATTGAGTTTGGCCGAACATTGTTCGAAAAACTCCCGCGTATAGAAGCGGTTGGCCTGACCGGACGAGGGTTCCGGCATGCCGACCAGAATGAGATCGTAGGCGCCGCTTGTGTTGAGATACTGCCGCGGGTCGGCAAGCGTGATGCGGACATTCGGCGCGTTTAATGAATTTCTGATATCATCGGGAAGATATTGCATCGTCAGGTTCAGCATGACCGGATTGAGTTCCACATAATCAATGTGCCGGGGTGTATATTTCAATGCTTCCCGCACAATCCCTTCGAGGCCGCCTCCGAGAATCAGTATTTTCTGCGGATGCGGATGTTGAAGCGCGGCCAGATTGACGAAGGACTCCGCATCGGTTCCTCCCGTCTCAAACGACAGGGCATCGTTTTCAAAAACAGAAATCTGATCGGCCATTCGAGTCACCGTAATTCTGCCGTATGGAGAATCGCTGCTGGCCTGAAGATACGGATGATTCCATCCGGTCATCAGACGATCCAGATGCGCTGAATTGACCATGAGTCCCATCAGAACACCGATAACAATCATTATCGACCGGCGCAGGAACCAATGTGCTGATCCTCTGAGGACAACGAGGGGTGTGATAACCGAAATCAAAGCGCACAAGAAGGCGGCGGAAAGATTCTGAACGCCGCCCATAATCAAAAAGGTGGACAGCAGACCGCCGATGAGTCCGCCCGCGCTCTCAACGGCATAGGCGGCCGCCAGCGTTTTGCCTGCCGACACGTATGCTCCGGCTGCCCACTGGAATAAAAGCCCGGAAGCGACGCCGACGGGCAGTATGGCGATGACGGCGACAAATACCTGCTGAAAGAAATCGAGATACGCGCCGGGCACGCCGCCGAAAATGAGACGGCTGGAACGGATGAAGATCAGATCCGGAATGAGAATCAGGCCGAAGATGAAAAAAAGTGCGGCGGTCTTGTGGCGTGAAGGCGGATGATCCCGTCGTCCGATCACCGCGCCGACAGCGGTCCAGAACAACCATATGCCGAGCGCAAGGAGATAAATCAGCTCGACCCCGTAGAAAGCGACATTCAATTCCCGGAGCAGAACAACCTGCCCCAGAATTGAAATCAATCCGATGGATAAGAGATAAACGGTCATGAGATTACTTCATTTGTGATTCGCTGAACACCAGGGCCTGGAAAGTGGAAAAACGGGCTCCCGCCTTCCAGCAACTTTTTTCCAGTCCCGCTTTCCGGCAAAGATTGTCCAGCATGGTGTCGCGATTCCATCCCTGTTCGGTCGCAACTTGCGGAAGAAAAACGGCAGAGGCGCCGTCTTTGTTGATTAATACACCGTCCCTGCCGGCAACGATATCTTTTGGGCCGGAAACCTTTTTCATCGGTGTCAGGACGGATATTTCTATTTCGACATCCTTCAGCTCTTCGGGGGAGAGGGGCATAAAACGGCTATCGTTAAAAGCCGCCTGCAGAGCCATGGCGCCGACGAGTTTGGCCAGCGGTTCATCCGCAATCATATGACCGATGCACCCGCGAAGTTCACCCTGTTTTCTGAGCGTGACAAAGACGCCGCGAGGCTGTTGAAGATCCGCCGAAAATCCCCGTGGCAGGGGAACCGTGTCCGTCAGGAAAATACGGGAGAGGGTTTCCCGGGCAAAGGCCAGCAAGGCTTTTTTGTCAGCCGAACCCAACCGGGCCGATCCGGCCGCGGGTTTCTGCTGAACTGATCCGGGAGCGTTCTTCTCCGCATTGTCTTTCGTCAAAACAACGGCTCCATAGCCGACCACCCGCGACCTATCGCCGATAGACGTGTCGCCGGAATTGGCATAACTGATCATTTTGCCGCGGACAGCGCCCAGGGATTTGGCGGCTGCCATGGCCGCGATCACCGGCGCTTCGCCGCAGACGCTTGTGGAGAGATTGTCAATGTTTCCGGCGGCGTGGGCTTTGAGGGTTGCCGTCAGTAAACTCGGATCTAATGTGGCGATTGCCGCGAGTGTTTCCCGGTCCACAATATCGGCATCCCGCGCTGCGGGATAATGCGACAGATCGGAACTGGCAACAATCAAAACATTTTTGTTGTGCAAAACGCTGGCCAGCACATTGCCGAACCGGACGGCTGTTTCCATATCCGTAGAAGCGACAACAACGGGAACAATCCGCGCCCGGGGAAAGACGGTCTGAACAAAAGGCACGACCACCTCCAGGGAATGCTCCCGTTCATGAAGTGATTGATCCGGGATGCAAAGATCCGGAGCTGCTTTTTTCAGAGCGGAAACAATATTTTTGTCAACATGAGCCGTGCCGAGGGGCGTGCGGAAACCGTCGCCGGAGTAAAGAGAGACTTTCCGAAAATCAGGACCGGTATGATTGGTTCCCAGAATGACAACGGTGTCGTATTGTTGATTTCTGACCTGATTGAATCCGTCGGCGCAAATCTGACCGGAAAAAATGTATCCCGCGTGGGGTACGATGAGCGCAACGGGTTTTTTTATTTCGCCGGGAATGGCGTCACGCAGAAAATATTCAATGGCCCGTTTCAACTTGTCCGCGTTTTCCGGATAGAACTTTCCCGCAACGGCCGGTTCACGGATATCGCCGGCCGGCTTTTTGTCGGCCCGACACGCTGATGCAAAGAAAGAACCGATACAAAGCAGGATAAGAATCACGCGAAATGTTTTCATGTTCACAAACCTCCTCTCATGCCCAGACGCCGGCAATGTTTCTTCCGCAGAATTTACAGGAGCTACCTTTGATGTTTATTTCTGTGACAAAAAAGCCCTGTCTTTTGATGACAATTTTTTTGCATGTCGGGCAGTACGTGTTGTTTCCGGGATGATCGGGCACATTTCCCACATACGGGTAATGAATTCCCCGGCTCCTGGCGAGGTTGTATGCCCTTTCCAGTGTAGCGACCGGCGTGGGCGGGAGATTGCGCAACTGATAATCGGGATGAAAGCGGGAAAAATGCAACGGAACATCGGGACCGATTTCTCCCAGCACCCAGTCGATCAATCCTTTCAGCATCTTGTCCGAATCATTCAATGTGGGAACAACCAGATTCACAATTTCCAGATGGACGCGGGTTTTGGCCGCCTGTTTAATGCTTCTCAGGACGGGCTTCAGTTCGGCCGCGCATGCGGAGCGGTAAAAATCCTGACTGTAACCTTTCAGATCGATTTTAATGGCCGCCAGCGTTTCGCACATTTCCGCAAGAGGCGCTTCATTCATAAAGCCGCAGCTGATGAGCACGGATCGGATGCCTTGTTTCCGGGCCGCTCTGGCGATGTCGGTGAGATACTCCGTGAAAACCGTCGGCTCGTTGTACGTGAAGGCGATCACCGGCGAACGGCTTGCCTGAGCGGCCGTGACGACGTTAGCCGGCGACGCAAACGACACGTGAATGTCTTCCGGCGATGCCTGAGATATTTCCCAGTTTTGGCAGAATTTGCATTTAAGCAGACATCCGGCTGTGGCCAGAGAAAAGGCCGCGGAGCCCGGCAGGAAGTTATAAAAAGGTTTTTTTTCTATCGGATCGACGTGAACGGATACGGGACGGCCATAGACCAGACTGCGCAATTCGCCGTTGATATTGATACGCGTCCGGCATCTTCCCCGCCGGCCGTTGGCGATGACGCAGCCGTTGGCGCAAAGCAGACATTTGACGACGGTTCGCTCTTGCTGAGGGCCGCTTCCTTTGATGTTGAGCGATGTCCAGTAACGTGCCCGCGGCGCCGATTTGATCAGATCATCCAGGTACGTTCCCGCAAAAGCCAGACCGTCATCATCACCCGACAGAAATCCCTGTTGAGACGGATCGAACAAGATGATACCCGCGCCGCCGAGCGTTACGGCCAGTCTGGTAAAATTTGTTATAAATTCACGTCTTGAAATCATGATCGTCCCGGAAGATTATCGTCGACGGACAAAACGTTCCCATATTTTTATGATGATGAATTATAGGAAAATTACATTGAGTAAGTCAATGAGAAAGAGGCAGGCATCGGCAATCATTATCCGGGGCTTCTCTCCATAACACGCATGTTGGATAAGCGCATGATCAGAAAATTGCTGAACTCCGATTGAACATATGTTAGAAAGTTGACATGTCCGATACGATAAAGATCACTTCCAACAGACACATCGGTACCGTCTATGTCGCCCTGGCTGTGCTGGTTATTGCCGTCTTCGCGCAAGTGGCCGGGTATGGCTTCATCATTATTGATGATCCGGTTTATATCCTGTCGAATGATCACATCCGATCCGGGATGACCCTTGATGGCATCATCTGGGCCTTTACCACTCCATACGCTGATTTATGGCATCCCATGGTTTGGCTGTCTTTTATGGCGGACTATCGGCTTTTCGGTTTGAACGCGGGCGGTTATCATCTGACCAATATTATTCTGCACCTGGGTGGTGTATTGCTGCTGTTTTGGCTTTTTAACCGGATGACCCGATCCGTATGGCGAAGCGCTTTTGTCGCGGCGTTTTTTGCCGTTCATCCGCTGCATGTGGAATCCGTGGCCTGGATTTCCGAACGAAAAGATGTTTTAAGCGCCTTTTTCTGGATGCTGACGCTCTGTCTCTATGTCTATTACACGGAAAAACCTGTGTTGCGGAGATATCTGCCGGTGATGTTCAGTTTTGCCTGCGCCCTGATGAGCAAACCCATGGCCGTCACGTTGCCGGTGATTATGATTTTACTTGATTACTGGCCCCTGAAACGTTTGCCGTCGGACGGGAAAAACCTTTTATTGCAGCAGTTGCGGGAAAAGATTGCTTTCATGCTTTTGTCGGGAATCGTCGTGGTCATTACGTTTTATGATTTGCCGGTTCCGGACATCAAACAATATCCGCTGGATCTTCGTCTGGCCAATGCTCCGGTTTCTTTTGCGGCTTATCTGATCAAAACCTTCTGGCCGGGCAATCTGATTGTTTTTTATCCTTTTCCCGGACATGTTCCGGTCTGGCAGTGGGGCGGCGCCGTCTTATTTGTCCTGCTGGCAAGCGTTGCCGTCGTTGTCAAAGCCAAACAACGGCCCTGTCTCCTGGCGGGATGGCTGTGGTATGCGATAACCCTTCTGCCGGTGCTGAAAATCATTCAGATCGGCAGTGATGCGATGGCCGACCGCTATCATTATCTTCCCTCCATCGGGATTTCAATCATGCTGGCCTGGGGGATGCCGCTTTTAGTGAAGAGCAGCGCGATGCGTAAAAGAATTCTGTTGCCGGCGGCCATCGTCATGATCGCGATGATGGCGCTTCTGGCCTGGCAGCAAACCCGCTACTGGAAGAACAGCATCGCGCTGCTCCAGCATGCCGTCGATGTAAAAAAGGACGTGTATGTTTTGTATGAATCGCTCGGACATGCCTATTATTTTAACGGTGACAACCGGACGGCCCTGATACAATACGATAAAGCGCTTTCGCTTAATCCGGATTATGCCCCCGCCTATGTTCACAGGGGAAATGCCTATGCCGGGACCGGTCAGGATGACAAGGCGCTGCAGGATTACAGTGCCGCTGTCCGTCTCCAGCCCGATTACATCAGCGCATATTACACGCGGGGCATTGTTTATGCCGGGATCGGTGAATATCATGCCGCCATTGCCGATTACAACAAAGTCATCGCCCTGGATCGTAATCATGTCCGGGCTTATAACAGCAGGGGAATCGCCTACCTGAAACTCGACGAGCCTCGCAAAGCGATAGAAGATTTCGACGAGGCCATTCGGCGAAATCCCGATTTTGGAGTCGCATACAACAACCGGGCGTATGGTTACTTCTCGCAGGGAAACCATGAGTCCGGCTGCCCTGATGCACGGAAGGCCTGTGCTCTGGGAGATTGTGAATTATTGAAAGCGGTTCAACGAGAGGGACGCTGCCGAAGAAATTAAGCGGATGACCCGCAGGCATTGAGTCATTGCCTGAATACAGCCGGGGATCGCTCAAATCCACCCAGGCATTCCAGATTATCGGTTCTGCCCGCCGGTAAGGATATTTTTCTGCTTTTGTTTGTTGTCGTTTTTCTTTTCCACGAAAATTTTTTTACCGGTAAACGGATCCGTTCCCGTGTAATACATCACACTGGAATATGTGGAGGGAAGCGGCGTGAAAATCTGCACCTGACGGGGTGTTGTTTTCAGTTCTCTGCCGGCGAAGGATTTAAGCCGATGCATGTCTTCTTCGGTGCATCCCGGATGAGCGGCGATGAAATAATAAGTCAGATACTGTTTCTTTCCCGATGACTCGTTCGATTTTTCGAAAAGCCGTTTGAAGTTCAGCAAAGCAACAGCCTGCGGTTTGCTCATGAGTGTTAAAACATCCGGGACGGTGTGTTCGGGAGCGACTTTCAACTGGCCGGACGTGTGGCTCTTTACCAGCTCGCGCATATACTCCGCACAGTGCTTTTTGTCGCTGAGCAGTAAATCGTGGCGAATGCCGGAGGCGACAAACACTTTTTTTACGCCGGGGATCCTTTGCAGATTCCTTAATAAATGAATCTGGCGGCTGTGATCGGCGTGTAAGCTGTCGCACACCTGCGGATAAAGACATCTTTTGCTTTTGCAAACGCCGTGTTGCTGTTTTTTCCGGCACTCCATGCCGTACATATTGGCCGTTGCACCGCCGATGTCGGGTATATAGCCCTTGAAGTCGGAGAAGCCGGTCAGCTTGCGGGCTTCGTCCATGATCGATTGCTCGGAGCGGCTGATCACTGTTCGTCCTTCATGCACGCCGATCGAACAGAAATTGCATTCACCGTAACAGCCGCGATGAGACGTGATGGAAAATTTTATCGTCTCCAGGGCGTTGACTCTGCCCTGGGCGCCATAGTACGGATGCACATCGCGGGCAAAATCAAGAGCGTAGATCTCGTCGAGTTCCCCGGACGTCAAATGCGGTTGAGGAGGATTTTGAACAAGGAAACGGGGTCCGTGTTTTTGAAACAATCCACGCGCGGTCAGGGGATCATTATTCCGGTAAAACAGATGAAACATCCGGTTGAACAATGTTTTCTCCGCGACGACGTCTTCATAAGACGGCAGTTCCGTATAATCAGGCGGAGGGACCGGGGCAATATAGCAAATGCCCCGGATGTCATTGATCCGTCGGCCGTCACGCAACGTTCGCGCCAGTTCCAGAATTGCTTTTTCCGCCATACCGTAAACCAGCGCATCGGCGCGGGCATCGAACAGTATGGAGCGACGGATGGAATCGGACCAGTAATCGTAGTGGGCGATGCGTCGCAGACTTGCCTCTACACCGCCAAGCACCAGTGGCGTTGTATTTTTAAAATACCGGCGGATGAGATTGGCGTACACGACGACGGCGCGGTCGGGGCGGCGATGGTTCCTGCCTCCGGCGGTCAGGTCGTCGCTTTTCCTTTTTTTCTTTGTCGCCGTGTAGTTGGCGACCATCGAATCCATGCAGCCGCCGGTGATGCCCCAGAAAAGTCGCGGTTCGCCCAGGCGGGAGATGTCTGCCGGGGTGTCCGGATCGGGTTGAGCAATGATTCCCACACGGAAACCGGCATGGACCAGCACATGACCGATGACGGATACGCCGATGAAAGGACTGTCGATGTAGGTGTCGCCGGTTACCAGTATCACATCGAGAGCGTCCCATTTTAATTTTTTTAATTCGTCCGGCGTCGTGGGAAGAAACATATCGGCACTTCACTTAATCGAATGAGTTCTCATGGCTAAAACAGGTTGATGAGCCTTAATCCCAGAACGGCTGCGGTCAAAATGATCAGGAGCGACAATCTGCCCAGCCAACGGTGCGCTGTTCTCAACGCAGGTTTGTTCCGGGCTTGAGTATGATAGTATCCCATGCTCAGTGTCATCAAAGCAAGAATGAAAGCCGCCAGACCCGCCGACTGATGCAGCCCGCCAATATGCCGCCCGCCGGAATCCGCAATATAAAAATATGCCATGATGACGCCAGCGGTCATTCCTCCCAAACTGAGCGAGTTGACGGATCGGTGAATTTTCAGCCAGTTCCTGTTGCGGCGAAAAAACATGGCTGTGCCAACACCGGCAATGATACCCAGTGTTGCTGTTGCCATGACCAAGATGTGCAAAAGAAAAAGCATGATAAGGCGCCGGTTGTCACCATTAAAGGTTGAACTGCATGGACTGGCCTACAGCGACGCATTTCATCTTTTTACCGCTTTTTTTAATCATCTGAAGGCAGTCATCAAGAATTGCGTCAACCCCGACATCGAATCGTTCCTGATTGTGATGAAATAATCCAAGTTTTTTCACGCCCGCCTGCAGCGATAATTTGAGGACATCTTTGTAGCAGGAATGTCCCCATCCCCGGGTCGTTTTGTATTCGTCTTCTTTATACTCGGCATCGTGGAAGAGTAAATCGGTGTTTCGGACGAAATCCAGATATTGTTTAAAATTCAGTCCTCCTTCGTGTTTGTAGCCCAGTTCATTATCGGTAAGGAAAACAAAGGATTTGCCGTCTTCTTCAAACTTGTAGCCCGTGCCGCGATTGGGATGGCTCAGGGCGATGGGGGTGATGACCATCGATCCCAGTTGACGGCGGGGGGCGAAACAGGTTTCGTGGTACGAAATTCCGGCCCGAATGTGATCAAAATTGACCGGGAAATTAGGCGCCGCCATCAGGCGGGAAAGCAGTTTTTTGATGGATGTCTGAGCGAAAGGGCATCCCCAGATGCTCAGGTTGACGTGAGAAAGATAAATCGGCTTGAAAAAAGGGAAACCCATAATGTGATCCCAGTGAGCGTGGGTCAATAAAAGGGTGAAATCGCGATATCCTTCAGCCAGCAGGGAATTGCCCGCCTCGCGGATACCGGAACCCGCGTCAACCAGCAGAATTTTATCGTCGTTGGTCCTGATTTCCAGACAGGTGGTATTGCCGCCGTAGCGCTGATATTGTCTGCCTGAAACAGGAATGGAGCCTCTGGAGCCCCAACAGCGAATTAACATTTTTAAGCCTGTGTGATAAGGGTAATGATGCTCGCATGTAAAACGTCCCGCGGACGACATAAGCGGGTTTGCATCTTTATGGCGTTTAAATAATACAGAATGGGTTTTAAATCAAGCAGGATATCATGACAGATGATCCTGAAAAAACGGCCGGAAAAGAATCATGGGCCTTGCTATTATCGCAAAAGTTATTAATTTGTAACTATACGACAAGGAGGTTAACGTAATGAAAAGCGTAAAAATCAAAGGAATGACGTGCGGGCATTGCGTTATGGCCGTGACGAAGGCTCTGAATGCAGTGGATGGCGTTCGGGATATTCATGTGGACTTGAAAACCGGTACGGCCACTTATGAGGAAATGAAACCTGTTGATCCGAATGTTGTTGCGGCGGCGATCAAAAAAGCGGGGTACGACGTTGTCGAATAAAACGCCTTCCGACGCGGTTCCGCAGAAAACCATTATTTCCGTGGGCGGCATGACCTGCGCCGCCTGCGTCCGGCGTGTGGAAAACGCCATCAAAGAAGTAAACGGTGTGCTGGACGCGGGCGTCAATCTTGCCAATGGACGCGCAACCGTGATGCATTCAGCGCAATGGGACGGTCTGGCGGCGCTGGAGAAAGTTATCACCGGACAGGGATATGAATTTTTAGGCGAAATCAAGGATAATCTTCCCGATCCCATCGAAGCGTCCCGCCTCAGAGAGTTCCGGGATCTGAAGTTGAAAGTCGCCTGCGGAGCCGTTTTAAGCGTCATCATCTTTTTCGGCTCCATGCAGCACTGGTTCGGTTTTCTGGATGTTATTCCCCGTCAGACGATGCTCCGGATTCTGTTCGTTTTAACCGCTCCGGCGGTCTTCTGGGTGGGTGGCCGCTTTTTTACCGGCGCCTATAAGGCCGCCCTGCAGAAAACATCCGATATGAACACGCTGGTTGCCGTCGGCGCTTTTTCAGCTTACGCCTATTCGGCCGCCGCGACTTTTTTCCCTCGATTTTTTACCACGGCGGGCATTACACCGCATGTGTATTATGACGGTGCGGCAATGATTGTTACGCTTATTCTGGTGGGCAGACTTCTGGAAGCCGGGGCGAAGGGCAGGACGTCCATGGCGATAAAAAACCTGATAAAATTAAAGCCGAAAACGGCGCATCTCATCCGGGACGATCAGGAACGGGAAGTTGCCGTGGATGAGGTGCGAATTGGCGATGTCGTTCTCGTCCGGCCCGGTGAACGGATTCCTGTCGACGGAACGATACTGTCGGGGGAATCGACCATCGATGAATCCATGCTGACCGGCGAAAGTGTCCCGGTCAATAAAGTGGCGGGACAAAAGGTTTTTGCCGCTACGATGAACAAAACAGGCGGCTTTACGTTTCGGGCAACCGGTGTGGGCGCTGAAACGGCGCTGGCGCAGATCATCCGTCTGGTCGAAGAAGCTCAGGGATCAAAGGCTCCGATTCAGCGCCTGGCGGACAAGGTTGCCTCCGTTTTTGTTCCGGCCGTGTTTCTGATTGCCGTTATGACCTTTGCCGTCTGGTATTTCCTGCCCGCAGAAAGCCATTTCAGCCGCGCGTTGATCAATTTCGTTTCCGTGCTGGTGATCGCCTGTCCCTGCGCTCTCGGACTGGCCACGCCGACAGCCATTATGGTGGGCACGGGCCTGGGAGCGCAAAGCGGCATTTTAATCAAGGGCGGCGAAGCGCTGGAAAAAATCCATAAACTCTCGGTGATCGTTTTTGATAAAACGGGCACCCTGACGAAGGGAGAACCGGATGTCACCGATAGTGTGACTGCGGACGGTTTTGAGGAAAATCAGATTCTGTCGTTCGCCGCGGCCCTGGAAAAAAGTTCCGAACACCCGCTGGCCCGCGCCATTGTGCGGAAAGCCGAACACGCCGGCGTGAGAATCATGGCGGTTGAAAAATTCACGGTGCTGTCCGGTCTGGGAGCCAAAGCCCTGATTGACGGGCAACGCGTTCTTATCGGCAACCGTTTCTTAATGGCAGACGAAGGCATTGCCATTGATGACTGGAACCTTTCCGCGGAAAGACTGGCCGGAGAAGGAAAGACGGTTGTTTATCTGGCGTTGGGGAAATCGGTTGTGGGTTTGATTGCCCTGGCCGATACACCAAAAGCTTCGGCTGCGCGAACGGTCCAGCGTCTCAAGAGCAGGGGAATGAAAGTCGCGATGATTACGGGAGACAACGAAGGCACGGCCCGCGCCATCGCCAAACAATTGGGCATTGAAAAAGTTATGGCCAATGTCCTGCCGGGGAAAAAGGCGGATGAAATAAAAAATCTGCAGAACGCCGGCGAGGTTGTCGCCATGGTCGGCGACGGCATCAACGATGCACCGGCGCTGGCGGCCGCCGATGTCGGCATTGCCATCGGGGCGGGAACGGACGTGGCGATTGAAGCCGGCGACATTACGCTGATTCGCGATGATTTGCTGGGCGTACCGGCCTCCATCAGCCTTTCAAAGGCCACCATGCGCACCATCAGGCAAAATCTCTTCTGGGCGTTTATTTATAACGTCATCGGCATTCCCGTAGCCGCGGGAGCCTTGTATCCTTTCTTCGGCATACTGCTCAATCCCGAGTTTGCCGCCGCCGCCATGGCCCTGAGTTCGTTTTCGGTGGTGAGCAATTCCCTGCGGCTGCGCCGCGTGTGGGAAAAAACATCAGAAACTTTTTAATTCGTCTTGTTTCTGTGGAAAAAATTGAATTGACGATAAATCATTATTCCGCTGAAAATAATAAAAATTATTCCTAACCATAAAATAAGCGAATTATAAATGGAGAAATAATATTCAAAATATTCTCTTCCCTGGGTATAGGTGTCAAGGATGGCTTGATGGGTAATTGTTCCGTTGTCATTGAAGAACAGTTGGACATACCCGTATGGGGTTTTTTCTTTAGTGCGAGGTCTCTGTCCGGATGGGGGAAGAATCAATAAATCTACATCGTGAAATTTCCCGTATAGATATTGGTGAATATGACCGGAGATGATCATTGAAACAGAATGATCTTTTATCGCATCGTAAAAGCGGTCGGCATCTTCCTCCGGCAGACAATATTTTTTGCCTGGTCTGAGATCAACCGGGGGAATATGACAATAAATGACACAACGTTTATAGTGCTGACGCTCTTTTTTTAAAAGAGATGCAAGCCACTTTTTATTTTCTTCAGAAAAGTTGAAATGTGACGTATTCAAGCCGATAAAAATAGTGTCACCGTATGAAAAATAATATCTATCCTGCCCGAAAAATTGATGAAAGAGCTTTAGTCCTCCGCCTCCATCTACATCAGTATCATGGTTGCCGGGAATCGCATAAAGCGGAATGGTAAGTTTTTCAGACATTTCATAGTTGAGATGGGCAAATCCATTAAAACTTCTTTGTTCCGCGATGTCGCCGCAAAAGATGGTAAATTCATTGCCCGATTTGGAAATTTTACCTATAATTTCTTCCATAGGGTTTTCTTTCAAGCTGGAGTCGGAAAAAAAAGCGACTTTGAAATGTGTTTTTTGGGGTTCAAGATGCTCTCCTGCCGGCGGAAGAAATGAAGAATGCCTTTCCGTTAAAATTTTTAATTGATAAAAAGCACTGATAATAAATGCAATACCGACCAAGCCGATAAAAAAATAATATTTTTTCATTTCTGCCTTCTCAACTTGATATTTTTTATTCTTGGAACAACTTTTAACGAGACAAAATACATCCATATCGGCTGCAGGTTAAAGTTTAACCTTGACGTTATACCGGATAACAGGGCGAAAGAAATTCTAATTATCGCGCTCCGTGAAGCAGTTCATCACCCAGTTTCGCCTGTTTGTCCTGAAGGGTTTTTTCCTGCAGCGCGCCCAGCACGTTAATATCGGTCTGTAGAACCTTGAAACGTTCCGGGGTTTTGATGTCCCATTTGGCGATGGCGGCGGCGATTCTGGCCTGAAATCCGGCTGCCAGTTCTTTGAAGGTGACGATCAGCGGAACGGCGGCGTTGTCGCGTTCATCAACCTTCTTGGCGGTTTCACGGACAATGGCGCGCATCGTTT
>DAOPVC010000007.1:0-52134 GCA_035350895.1 Smithella sp.
TGCCGGTATTGAGAATGCTTCATCCGAAATGGGTCAAAGAGATGGAACACGAAGGCAAACTCATTGTTGCCGAAGACGAAAAGTAAAGTTGAACGATTTTCCGCAAGGAAACGATGTGATTTGTATTTAATTGACCGGGTGGCGCACATCTGATAGAAGGTGTGCGCCACTTTTGTTAAGTGGTGAGTACTTGATTAAGTCAGCGTTCTGTCATTTCGACCGTAGGGAGAAATCTTTTTAACAATTTTTAAGATTCCTCAGTCGCTTCGCTTCTTCGACATGACATATTGGAAAGAATGGATAGAAAGCTATACATGAAGGAATAAAAAATAATGACAATCCCCAACGAATCATCCGAAATCAAAAATATCATTGACCGCGCTCTTGAACAAAATCCTGAGAATAAGGAAATCATTAAAGCGTTTGCACCGATTATCATCAGGCAGAGACGGCTTGCCGAAAAGCCTTCGGAGCAGAAACTGGACTGCTCTGCGATCGATAAACAAAAACTCAAGGCCGGCGTGCCGGTCAGCCGTCAGATCAATTTAATATTGCCGGGCGATCCGTTGAAAGAAATCGCTCTGTCGCTGGCCGAGGCGGTGAAGGAAGGAATGCCGCAACTGACGGAAAATATCGATCTGATAGCAGGCCTGATCAAAGACGATAAAATTAAGCCGGCGGATTATTTCAAAAGCTCCCCGGATGGGGAAAGCATGGCAACCGATGTCTGGGCGAAAGATTTAAAAGTTTCTCCGTCCAATGCTTCATTTTTAATGAGCCTGGTCAGCCGCGTTATCCTGGAACAGAGAGCCAAAGAGATAACGGCCGCCATCGGTGCCTTTGAGTGGGAAAAAGGGTACTGCCCGATTTGCGGAGAATTTCCGTCCGTTGCATTAATTGAGGAAGAGGGCGGCAAACGCTTCCTGCATTGTTCCGCCTGCGGTTATTACTGGCGCTTCACGCGGATCAGCTGCCCTTACTGTGAAAAGGAAACCCGGCAGGGGATGGAATATTTCTATGTGGAAAATAAAAAGCAGGAATCCGCTTTTGTCTGTGACCAATGCAAAAAATACCTCGTAACCCTTTACCGGGCGGGCCAGGTCTTTGCACGCGACATGGATGTTTCCGCAATCAGCCTGATTCATATGGACATTATCATGCAGGGAAAAGGCTATGAACCGATGACGGCCAGTCTCTGGAATGTTCTTAGTTAATCTATTTGAAATTGCTCTGAACAGAAATTGATCTGACAACTTGCGTCACGTCTTGACCATCCGGGGGCCAATAAGTCTTAATGCGTTATACAGACCGGCTGCGCAGGTCATGGCCATTAATCCAGTGGAAAATGTTCCAGTGCATAATCCTTTTGCGACTGCACATAAGTCATGAGATAGACTAAAGCCTGATCGGTATTTCCTGCACGGGCATGCAGAAATGTTTTCCGAAAAAATCTGACAATTTCTTTTAAATATTCCTGTTTGTGTGAAGAAATATAATATTCCACACGTCTTTTTGTAGGCCACAGTTCTAAAATCATGCGTTCCATCATCGGCGCTTTAATGAGCTGAAGCGCCACAACCCCGATGCTGAATAATGCTTCATTGAACCCTTCTATATCGCGACTGGCTGCGCACTTATCCAGTTTGTCGATAACAGCATTGATTTGGATAAAAGATCTTTCATCTGCGACGGCCACAAATTTTCTTAACAACAAGGCATAAAGTTGAGCCAAGATGTCGTAGGTATATTCAATGTCGATCGGCGAGAGAAAAGTAACTCTTACACCTCTGCGCGGCATGCGTTCTATCAATCCATCCTTTTCGAGAAGGCGAAATGCTTCACGCAAAGGTATCGTGCTAACGTTCAGTTCACGGGCCATTCTCCCCTCGACAATACGTTCTCCGGGTTTAAGTTCTGCCGTAATAATCTTCTCGCTTATATATTGGACAATACGGTTTACCAAATTAATGTGTGGTCCAAATGTCAAAATTTTCTCCTTTATTAGGTTAAGTTTAGCATATATTATACATGAATTTATTAAAATTATCAATAGATTAGATGTATTTTTTATGTGTCAAAAAAGACATATTAATTGTTGATATTGTATACAATATATAATATACATTCTCTAAATTTTCATTCAAAAACATTTTCTTTGCAGTCGGAAATTTTCAGTTCTGCTGTTGAAGAAAATTATAAAAAAAGGAGATTGCCATGAAATATCCCGAAATATCTTTTGAGCCAATGTTCAGCTGGGTTAACAGGCCGAGGATTTTGTATTCCCCGGGTCTCAGATCGGAAGTAGGATTTGAAATGATGAAATTGGGAGGTAAAAAGGCCGTAATCTATACCGATAAAGGCCTGGTGGGCGCTGGCATTGCCGAAATGGTGGCGGAGAAAGTAAGAAATTCGGACCTGGAGTTGGTTGGAATTTTCGATTCGATCATTCAGGACGCGAGAATCGACATTATCAACGAGGGAGCGGCATTTTACAGGAAATGCGGAGCGGACTGCATGATTGCGGTTGGGGGCGGCTCCGTGATGGATTCTGCCAAGGCGGTCAATATCATGATCGGCGGAGGGGCTGATGACTTTCAGCCGTTGGCGGATCAGGCGGCCCTGTGGGATGATGCGAAACCACTTCCTCCTCATATAGCGTTTCCCACCACGGCCGGAACCGGCTGCGAGGTGACTTGCGCCATGGTCGTATTGGATGTCAATGCCCATGCCAAATTGCAGGTTACGCATCCCTACTGCAACGCGGACCTGGCGATGCTTGATCCTGAACTGACCGTAAAGCTGCCTGCCAAAATTACCGCATTTACCGGAATGGATGCCCTGACTCATGCCATTGAAGGAATAACTTCAACCGGAGCGGAACCTGTTGCCGATGCTCTGGGGCTGCATGCCATACGTCTCATCTTCAAGTTTCTACCCATGGCCGTCAAGAATCCGGAGGACATTACTGCCAGGGGGAACATGCTCATCGCGAGTTCTCTGGCGGGGATGTGCTTTGGCAACACTATGACCGGCGGAGTTCATGCCACGGCCCACGCTCTGGGAGCCCTCTATGGCATTCCACACGGTCTGGCCAACTCCATCATGCTTCCTTTTGTCATGGATTATAATGTGGAGACAGTAGCGGACCGATATATGATGATCGCGGATGCAATGGGGCTTGATATTTCCGGCAAGGATCCTGTGAAAGCCGCAAAGATGGCGGTTGAGGCGGTTGTGAATCTCAATAAGGAAATTGGACTAACCCAAACATTGAAGGACTTCAACGTTCCCAAGGACAAGGAAAAACTGATGCCGCTGGTTGAACTGGCAAGTGCAGACGGACAGATCAGTTATAATCCGCGCTATCTGGAAGAAGAGGATATTATAGAGCTTTACATGAAAGCAATATAACCGAATAAAAAGGAGGGTATTATGGAATTTTGGAAAGACACACAGGAAGTCACTACAGCGATTACAAAGATGTGGGAAGAAGTTGGAAAAGATGCAGAACTCAGGCCGCTGGCTGCCAAGTTGAATCAGCTGATCGTCTTTGATTATACACAGGAAGGACCCGGCTGCGCGGTATGGGTGGACTGCCGCAACAACGAATATAAGGTTGGCACCGGCATTCCCGAAGGAAGCCCCGATCTGACGATGAGCCTTTCCGCCGATGACGCTCACCGCTCCTGGTCGAACAAGCTCAACCCTGTCATGGCCATTACGCTCAAGAAGATACGGATAAAGGGTTCTGCAACCGGACTGCTCAAGCTGGTTCCTAAACTTAAAAAAGTGGCTATTATTTACAATAAAGCGCTCACCGATTTGGGCATGGCCGACAAGATAATGAAATAGGCCTGCTGAAGAACGCCTGGTAAGAATCCATACCGGCCGTATCTAAGGTCGTGCTTCAAGAACAAGAAATAAGGAGGAAGTTTCATTGAAAAAAGTAACGTTTAAAGTAAATTCCATTCTCAACGAATTTGTCGTTGACGAAAAAATGGTTCTTCTCGACTTGCTTCGGAAAGACCTGCGCCTGACCGGAACGAAACAATCCTGTGATCGTAAGGGACAGTGCGGCGCCTGTACTGTCATTATTGACGGGAAAACCGCACTGTCTTGTTTGAAAAAAGTAGTCGAACTGGAAGGTGCCGATGTCATTACCGTTGAGGGATTGGGAACACCGGATAATCCTCATCTGATACAGGAAGCCTTTGTGCTGGCCGGCGGCATCCAGTGCGGTTTCTGTACACCGGGAATGATTATGACGGCCAAAGCGCTGCTTGATGTCAATAAGGATCCGAGTGTGGATGACATCAAAAAAGCATTTCGCCGCAATCTGTGCCGGTGCACGGGCTACAAAAGCATCATCGAATCCGTTCAGCTTGCAGGGCGTTTCCTGAGAGGCGAGACCACACCCGATAAAGTGCGGCCCGCCGTTTCTGCAAAAAAGATCGGCGTTTCACACCCCCGGCCGTGGTCCATGATGAAGGCGTGCGGTGCCGTCAGATACAGTGACGATATCGTTGTCCCCGGAGCGCTGGAAGCCGCTGCGGTCAGGAGTCCGCACCACAATGCGAGAATTATATCCATTGACTCTTCGGAAGCCGAACAAATGCCCGGCGTCATTGGCGTCATGACGGCTGCGGATATTCAGGGATCGAACAGTGTTGCCATCATTACTCCGGATGAGCCCATCCTGTGCGCCGAATTTGCAACCGTCATGGGATCACCGGTTGCTGCCGTTGTCGCCCAGACCAGGGAACAGGCCCGGGCCGCCGCGGCCGCCGTGCGCGTGGAATATGAAGTGCTTCCCCGAATTGCCACCGCCGCCGAAGCTCTTGCGCCGGGAGCGCCGAAGGTCAATCCGGATCCGGATTATCCCAATGAGGTTTATACGGTCGCGCAGATTAAAGGGGATGCCGACGCAGCCATTGCTTCTTCGAAACACGTTGTAAAAGAGAAATTTTCCACGCAACTGGTCCATCAGGCCTGTCTCGAGCCCGAAGCGGCCGTTGCCTATATGGATGGCGAAGGCGAGGACGCGCAGCTGGTGGTTATTGGCCGCTCCATTTCCATTCATATGCACGCCGGCGTCATTTCCACCGCTCTCGGCTGGGACAATGTGCGTTACATCGAGGCTTTTGCCGGCGGTCAGTTTGGAATCAAGATGGACATTACGACCGAAGCCATTGCCGCCGCGGCCGCTCTTCATTTCAAACGGCCGGTAAAGTATGTTGCAACCCTCGAAGAATCTCTGATGATGACCACGAAGAGACATCCGTACAGCATGGATGTGCAGTTGGGAGCCGATGAAAACGGACGCATTACGGCCTACACCAACGACTTTACTGTTGAAAACGGAGCCCATACATCGATTGGTATCGTTATTATGGATCGCAGTATCGAAATGCTGAGTGGCGCTTATCATCTGCCGACTGTACAGGCCAACGGAAAACTTGTTTATACCAACGACGCATGGGGAGGAGCCGCCCGTGGCGCAGGTCCACCCCAGGTTAATTTTGCCCTGGAATCGGCCATCGACATGATGGCTGCGAAGTTGAAGATCGACCCCTGGGAATTCCGTATGAAAAATTCCCTTCACCCCGGCGAGTCTACAGGCTCGGGGCATGTCGTCGATGAATGGGCTTTCCTCGGTTGTCTGGAGAAAATCAAGCCTTTATATGATACCGCATGTCAAAACGCCAAAGGCCATAAGAAAGGCGATACCGTCAGAGGCGTAGGATTGGCGGGTTCCAGCTTTGGTGTGGGGTCGGCCGGTGATGTATCCTATGTCGCTGTCGAACTGAATCCGGATGACGGCATAACAGTCTACGGATCGGTTGCCGAACCGGGCGAAGGCAATGACGCGATGTTGAGTCAAATTGCCGCGCATTGTATGGGAATCCCTCTGAAAAAAGTCAGACTGCAGACCCGTGACACCGAACTTGCGCCTGATTCCGGGGTATCTGCGTCATCACGTCAGACCTATATGTCCGGCGGCGCTCTCGTCAAGGCAGTTGATGAACTCAAGGCTGCCATGAAGGAAGTCGGCGCAAAAACGTATGCAGAGCTGGTGGCGGCCGGTAAACCCACCAGGTATATGGGAAGAAATATTCTTGACGAGGTGGAAGGTCTTAACAAGGAAACCGGTCAGGGTCAGGCATGGGCCTCCTTCATCCACGGAGCCCAGATGGCTGAAGTAGAAGTCAATACCAAAACCGGTGAAGTTAAGATTCTGAAAATGACGACCGTGGTTGATCCCGGAACCATCATCAATCCGCAGGCCGTCATCGGTCAGGTTGAAGGCGGTGCGGACATGGGTGCGGGCTATGCGCTCAGAGAGCATTTTATTCTTGGTAAATCGAAGGACTGGATTAGCTATAAATTCCCCACGATCGGAATGTCCTTCGACCAGGAAACGGTTCTGCTTGAGTCGCCAAGAATCAAAGGACCTTTGGGAGCCACCGGCATAGGTGAATTTACATTAATGGCTACGCATCCGGCAATTGCCAACGCGGTTTATAACGCCATCGGCGTGCGCATTTGCGATTTGCCCATTACGCCGGACAAGGTATTGGCGGCGTTGGGAAAGAATAAATAACCCGTCTGGCAGAATTCGTTGATGAATGCACCTGAAGGGAAAACGATTAAAGCGCCGTATACGCGAAATATCGGCGGTGTAAATATCCTGTTCAATGGGGAGGGATTTTTTATAAATCCCTCCCAGTGGACGGATGACGTGTTTGAAGTTCTGGCCCATGAAGCTGGAGTGGCCGAGATCAGCGACGAGCAGAGAATGGCCGTTCACTTCATCAGAAAATTTTACGATGAACAAGGCAAAGCCCCCCTGAATCACCACCTGAAAGTCGGAACCAATATGAGCATAGCCCAACTCGAAGTCTTGTTTCCGGGCGGTATCAAGTATGGACTGCGCCGTCTGGGCGGTTTGCCTGATCCCAAGGGTTGCAGGAAGGCTGTAGGATGGAACGTCAAGAGAGACTGATCTACCTGGATAACGCCGCCACTGTTTTCCCGAAACCGGCCCGTGTCCTCAACAAAATGATGGAAACCTACCAATCGTTCGGTGTTTCTCCCGGACGCGGCGGTTATGATTTAGCCGTTGAGGCCTCTGATCTTGTCATGGATGTGAGGGAACATCTCTGCGGGTTTTTCGGGAGTGATGACTCCGAACGGGTAATATTCGCAGCGAATGCGTCGGACGCGCTCAATCTGATTATCCAGGGCATGATTGAGCCGGGTTGTCATGTGGTGAGTTCTCAGCTGGAACATAACTCCGTGCTCAGGCAGCTACATCACTTCCAAAAGGCAGGAATCATTTCCTATGATCTGGTAGGGTTCGACGGTCAGGGATGCATCAATCCGGATGACATCGCCAGAACGATAAAGCCCACGACGAAAATGGTGATCATCAACCATGCCTCCAATGTCATCGGAACCATTCAGGACGCGCAGTCTATCGGCAATGTCTGCAGGGAATATGGCGTACCCCTCATTCTTGATGTTGCCCAAAGCGCGGGACTTGTGCCGATTGACATGCATCAATGGGGTGTCAGCGCCCTGGCTTTCACGGGGCACAAATCGCTTCTGGGACCGCACGGCATCGGGGGGGCGGTAATCGCAAAAGATATCGATATCAGGATAACCCGTTTTGGAGGAACCGGGGTGGATTCCGAAAGTCTGGAACACACGCCGACATATCCCCATCGTCTGGAAACAGGAACGCTGAATTTTCTGGGTGTCGTTGGTCTGGGTGAAGGCCTTGCATGTGTGGAAGAAGCCGGCATCGATGCCGTAAGAAATAAGGAAGTTGCACTGGCGCAGAGATTGGAGAAGGGTTTATCCGAAATTCCCGCTGTTCAGATACACGGACCTTCCACATGGAAAAACAGACTGGCCATTTTGATGATATCCATTCCCAATATGGTGCCGGAGGATGTTGGCGCCATACTGGACGGTGATTACGGAATAGCGGTTCGGACAGGCTTGCACTGCGCACCGCTGGCGCATGAAGGGCTGAAAACATTCCCGCGCGGAGGAGTCCGCTTCAGCATAGGCCCCTCCAATACAAGTGAAGATATTGATGCTGCCGTTTCGGCTATGAACGAAATCGGCAGGAATAAATAAAGATCGGAAAGATATTCCTATTCGAACAGATTGAAAGAAACGATTTGCCATGAATGATAATCTATACCTTACAAAAACCATCTGTGAAAAACTTGCTGACAATCATTATTTAATCTTGGCAACTATCATCAGCCTGCAAGGCTCGTCTCCCCGTCATGGCGGAACCAAAATGGTTGTTGATCAACACTCAAAGAGTTACGGCACAATAGGCGGCAGCCTGCTGGAGGCAACCGTGATCAAAGAAGCAGGCGATGCCCTGTCAAAAAGAAAGTCCCGTTTATTGAGTTATGATCTGACCGGAGAAAATGCGTATTCAAAAGATATGATCTGCGGCGGCAGCACCCGGATACTGCTGGATTTTATTTCTGCCACAAAAGAGAACCTTGAATTTTTCAAGGCCATGCATGATGCCATCGCTCAGGGACGTAACATCTTCTTCCTGACCATGTTTAAAGGTCAGGATCAGGATGTAGAAGTATTGGGGCACACCCTTTACACGCTTGATGGAAATACCGTGGGCAATTATCCCTGGAAAGAAGCAGATCTGGATATGCTCAAATCGGAGGCAAAGGGCCTTACGGCAACAACGATTCTTGCCTCTGGAGACGGCAGTCTTATTATTGATCCCATCAGAAAAGTCGAAACGCTTTTTTGTTTTGGCGCGGGACATGTGGCCCTGTCCACAGCCCATATTGCGGCATTAGCAGGTTTTCGGGTTGTTGTGATAGATGATCGGGCCGAATATGCCAACACGGAGCGCTTTCCTGACGCAGACGAAATTCATGTCATTAAGGATTTCAATAATGCCATGGACGGGCTGTCCATTGATGCCGATTCCTATATCGTCATTTTCACACACGGACACGCCTATGACCGTGTTGTCCTGCAACAGGCCTTGCAGACAAACGCCTGTTATGTGGGAATGATTAGCAGCAAAAGAAAAAGAGAAATGATTTACAAGGCCCTGATGGAGCAGGGTGTATCCAACGATGCCCTCACATTTGTCCATTCCCCGATCGGTCTTAATATCGGCGGTGAAACGCCGGCTGAGATTGCCGTCAGCATTGTCGGGGAACTGATCAGCGAGCGGTACAAAAAGAAATCATGATGCCACACGCCCGTTATGCAGCCATTGTTCTGGCAGCCGGTTTTTCTTCCCGCATGGAGCAGTTTAAGCCTCTCCTGCAACCGGGCGGCCTAACAATAACCGACCGTGTTATTTCAATGTTTGATCATAACGGCATTGATGTTTTTGTCGTCGTGGGCTGGAAGAAAAAGGAACTGCTATCCGGTATTCAAAGCCGGAATGTCATTGTCGTTGAAAATCCCGATTACGAACGGGGTATGTTTACGTCGGTTTTAGCTGGTTTACGACACCTTCCGCCGGACTGTAAATCGTTTTTTATCATGCCTGTCGACATACCCCTGGTAAGGCCTGCAACCGTTCAGATTCTTCTAAAAAAAGCTGAAGAAAACCCCGGCAGAATAATCTATTCCTGTTTCGGGGGACGCAGGGGGCATCCGACGCTGATTCCTTCAAAACTCATTCAAGACATCCTGCTGTGGAAACAGGAAGGAGGTCTCAAGGCCTTTCTCAATTCTAAAAAAGAGCTTGCCTTGGAAGTGAATGTGCCCGATAGAAACATCCTCTTTGATATTGATATTCCCGAAGACTTCCGGGAAGCGGAGGAACGCCTGAAAAAAAATGATGTGCCGACAAAAGAAGAGTGTGAGATCATCATCGATGAGCTATACCCCATGCCTTCTCCCGTCCGCAAACATTGCGAAAAAGTGACAGAGGTGGCAACGGC
This sequence comes from Smithella sp., assembly GCA_035350895.1. Taxonomy (GTDB): domain Bacteria; phylum Desulfobacterota; class Syntrophia; order Syntrophales; family Smithellaceae; genus Smithella. The sequence goes on from DAOPVC010000007.1 coordinate 9,957, forward strand.
CATCTGCAAAAAGTTGCAGCAGAGCGGACGGAGTGTCGACGTGGAAATGGTTCGCGCCGCAGCGATGATGCATGACCTGGCTAAAGGTTTGCCGAACCATGAAGAACAAGCATGCCGGATACTTCATGAACTGGGTTTCGGCAAAGTGGGTGATTTGATTTCAGATCACATGGAGTTAAAAAATGCAGACGACAAAACCTCTCTCGAAGAGAAGATCGTTTATCTTGCCGACAAATTTGTGGAAGAAGACCGTCTGATATCTTTAGAAGAACGCTATAGAACAAGTGGCCGCAGATTTATAGTAACGAATGAAATCAAAGCCAGGATATTAGAGCGCAAAGCCCGCGCCCTTATGATAAAAAAGGACCTGGAAGAAATCATCGGCCGTTATCTCGAAGAGATTATTTTTGAACCAACGGGCAATTCTCAGTAGTCTGCAACAATCATATTGACGCTGTATCCTTTACCTAGTCTTCATGAAAATATCTAAACACGTGTTTGCTTTTCTTTACCTTGATTCTTTCAACCCGTCATCTTCAACTCTTCTGACGACGGTGGAAGAGTAGCCACATCACGTGATTCCTCCAATTATTTTAGCACAGGATAAACCATCAACATTTCGTTAAATTGATGGAATGTTTATGGTTTTGTCTGTTTCATCTTATGTGGCAAATGGCATAAGTCATAATTGACAGAATTGACAAGTATAAAGGTTGCTTTTATAAAAACTCCGCTAAGAAAAATTACCATTATGGATTGGAGAAAAATATGGACAAGAAGGTACCCTTAAAAATAGACGGAAAAGAGGTTGAAGCAACTGCCGGTCAGACCGTTCTGGAATGCGCCCGTGATAACGGAATTTTCATTCCCACTCTTTGCCATTACGCCAAAACAACCAATGTCGGCGCCTGCCGCGTGTGTGTGGTGGAGCAGGAAGGCGCCCGCTCGCTTGTGGCCGCCTGCTGCATGCCGGTCAGCCCGAATATGGTTATTCGCACGGATACACCGGCCGTGCGAAACGCTCAGAAAATGATCATCGAACTGCTCTGGTCGTCCGGCGATCATAACTGCCTGATGTGCGAACAGAACGGCCAGTGCGAATTGCAGAACCTGGTTTACTGGTTGAAGATTGATCAGCCCCGCTTTGAAATCAAATCTCCCGGTTATGCGCCGGATGACAGCAATACCATGATTCAACGCGATATGAACAAATGCATCCTTTGCGGCCGCTGCGTTCGCGCGTGCAATGAAATTCAGGTCAATGAAGTTCTGGACTTTGCCAAACGCAGTTACAGAGCAAAAGTCGGTCCCGCATTCGATGACGATTACATTCATTCCACCTGCGTTTTCTGCGGCGAGTGCGCCCAGGTGTGTCCCACCGGCGCCATTACCTTCAAACAGGCCAAATTCGCCGGCCGTCCCTGGGAGTTACAGAAAGTCAAAACCACCTGCACCTATTGCGGCGTCGGGTGTCAGATGGATCTGTATGTGAAGGATAACAAAATCGTCAAGGTTATGGGCAACCGCGAATACGGCCAGCCCAATGACGGCAGCCTGTGCGTCAAGGGGCGATTCGGCATGGATTTTCTTGCCCATCCCGACCGCCTGAAAAAACCGCTCATCCGCTATAAAAAGAATGAGGATCTCAAAGAAGCGACCTGGGAGGAAGCCTTCACGTTTATTGCCGACAAACTCTCCGCGATTAAGAAAAAATACGGCGCGGACAGCATTGGCGGTCTGGCGTCGGCCCGCTGCACCAATGAAGAAAATTACCTGTTCCAGAAATTCATGCGGACGGTAATCGGGACCAACAATGTCGATCACTGCGCCCGTCTCTGACACTCCGTAACGGTGGCCGGTCTGGCCGCCACATTCGGCAGCGGTGCAATGACCAATTCGATTGACGAACTGGAATACACCGATCTGATTCTCGCCACAGGAACCAACACCACGGAAAACCATCCCGTGATCGGCATGAAAGTCAAGCGCGCGACCAAACGCGGCACGAAACTGATCGTCATCGATCCGCGGGAAATCGATCTGGTCAAATACGCCGACATCTGGCTGCGCCAGAAACCCGGCACCGATGTCGCTGTGTTCAACGGCCTGATGAATGTGATTATTAATGAAGGGCTTTACGCCAAAGACTATGTGAAAGACAGAACCGAAGGATTCGACGCGCTCAAAAAGGTTGTCGAAAAATATACGCCGGAAAAAGTCGAAAAAATTTCCGGCATTCCTGCGGAAGATTTAAAGAAAGCCGCGCGCATGTATGCCGGGGCGAAAAGCGCCAGCATCATTTATGCGATGGGCATTACCCAGCACATTACCGGCACGGACAACGTCAAGAGCACGGCCAACCTGTCCATGCTTTGCGGCAATGTCGGCATCGAAGGCGGCGGCGTCAATCCGCTGCGCGGTCAGAACAACGTTCAGGGCGCCTGCGATATGGGCGGTCTGCCCAATGTCTATCCCGCTTACCAGCAGGTGGCCAACGAGGATGTCCGCAAGAAATTTGAAGCGGCCTGGAACGCCAAGCTTTCTCCGAAACCGGGATTGACCATCATGGAAATGATGGAAGCGGCGGGCAAAGGCATGATTAAAGCGATTTACATCATGGGCGAAAATCCGCTGCTTTCCGATCCGGATTTGCAGCACGTGAAAAAAGAGCTCAAAAAACTTGATCTGCTGATCACTCAGGATCTGTTCCTGACCGAAACCGCTCAACTGGCCGATGTCGTTTTACCGGTAGCCGCTTTTGCCGAAAAAGATGGAACCTTCACCAACACCGAACGCCGTGTTCAGCGCGTTCGCAAAGCGATTGACGCTCCGGGCGAAGCCAAAGCCGACTGGGACGTCATCTGCAGCATCGCCAACAAGATGGGTTATGAGATGAAGTACTCATCTGCCAAAGACATTTTTGAAGAAGTCAGAAAAGTTACGCCCAGCTATGCGGGCATCACGTATGAGCGCCTGGAAAAAGGCGGCATTCAGTGGCCGTGTCCCACACCGGAACATCAGGGAACCAAATTCCTGCACAAAGACAAGTTCTCCCGCGGTCTGGGATTGTTCACCGCGCTGGAATACATTGCGCCCGACGAACTTCCGGATAAAGATTATCCGTTCCTGCTTTCCACGGGACGCGTGCTGTATCATTACCATACCGGCACAATGACCACCCGCACCAAAGGTCTTATCGAGCGTTATCCCGAAAGCCTGGTGGAAATCAATCCGGTGGATGCCGATAAACTGAAAATTGTCAATGGGCAGAAAGTCAAGGTGACCTCGAGACGCGGCGCCGTTGAAGCCAAGGCAACCATTACCCAAAAGAGCGCTCCCGGTTCAATCTTTATGAACTTCCATTTTACGGAAGCGGCCGTTAACATGCTGACCAATCCGGCGCTGGACCCGATCGGAAAAATTCCGGAATACAAGGTCTGCGCGGTGAAACTGGAAGCTGCTTAGCTTTTAAATAATTAACAAAAGAAAAATAAAAGAAATGCCCCTGAAGAGGGGCATTTCTTTTTGTTCCACTACGGTCATTCCCTAGAAGAGTCTGTGTTATAATTTCTTTTTTGTCATTTCAAAGCGAAGCGATAAATCCTTCATTGCTGGAGCAATCATGCTGATTGCTCCGAAATATTATGGTTCACTCGAAGGACGATTGAACCAGCGCAAAAACCGCTAATAGGAGTCAAGAGTAGACCGGACCCCTTTACTGCTTTACAAATTTGGCGCCGTTGGCAAATATCTCCAGCTCATTAATGTTATCCAGCTTCAATGGCAGATAGCCTTTATCGACCCAGGGAATTTTCTTGTCCGATGGAGAAAAGCGTATTTCCACAACGCGGCCGTCTTTTATATTATAGGTGCCGATCTCATCCGCGTTATACAGTTTCGCCATACACGCGACGCCTTCCGTGGGCGGATCAATTGTCTGCTCTGATTTTGCCGTGTAATGCACCGAATTGTTCGTGATAAATGACAGTTTAAACGTATGTGTAGTCGTGCACGTTAATTCCTCACTTAGATTTTTTGTTTTCGCAGAATCAGTTTGCGTCAAAACATAGTCGCCCGACAAACTGGTAATGGCTTCGGGCGCTGCGGCAGTTTGCGGTGCAGGAGCGGCCGGGGAGTTGGGCTGGGCATCTTTTTCGGATGAGCAGGCGACGATCAAAAACAACAGCAGACACAAACACAAAATTTTCTTCATGAGCATTCCTCCTTTAATGGATCACGGCCACCGCTGACAGCGAATAACAGGCACGCCTGATCGGATGATATCAATTGGCAAGAACTTGTTTGAGCTGAAGGCAGTATAAGGAAGGCCTTTTTCTCTGTCAATAAGATAGTGAGGCAAGCTGATAATGAGACCCGACGAAAACGAATTCCGACAAGTCGGAATGAAGTTTGAGACGCAGGTCGAATTACCCCTGAACGAAGTGAATGGGGGTAGGTACCTTTTAAAATGTGAAGCGCGAAGAGTAAGCCGTAGTGACACTCGTTGAGCGCGAGAAAAACGAAGCGCGAAACGCAAGTGGAACTATCCAATAGCTTTGGCTATTGGGAACTATCCCATCCCGATTTATCGAGATTGGAAATTATCCCCAAAGCGAAGCGTAGTGGGGTAGTGAGCCAAGTTTTCTACAGAAAAAAATAGGGCGTCGTCCATGATTCCCGCTGACATGAGTCAAGAGTAGACTTGACCCCTTGCTCTACAATTCTGTTGTGATCTGAACCAGTAACTTACAATTTTTAGGGCGTCCCTCTCTAACCCTATTATTACTCATAATTTTATTTCTCACGATTGAGTGCAGAAAAGCCAAGAACACCTGTGGCAATAGCGCCAAGTAAAGCGCTTACTGTCGATTCCTGGATGATCTTCAAAAAAGCAAGTACGAAAATTACACTAGCAACCATGAATACTGCAAAGACCTTCAGAAGAATGTCTGGAGGAAGAATCATTTTTATTTCACCAGTTGTCTTCCAGTTCGTTAAGGTAAGAACGATATACATTAACGTCAGACATAAAAATGGGATTAACAAGAACAAAAGACAAAATATAAGTTGATCCATGTTTTCTCCTTTTTGAAAAAGTTAAAAGGGAGTAGTGCCGGTTTGTTTTTAAACAATTTATTAAATAGAACCGCTCCCATCATTTTTTTTATGTTTTAATGCCAAAGATACAGCGATTCTCCGTCCGCCTAACATACTATTATTGTGCTTCCTAATAGCTATTTGTGCATCATTATCTTCTTCATATGCAATAAAAGCATACCCGCGAGGTCTGCCCGTCTCATAGTTAATAGGAACGTGAATGTCGATTATACTGCCAGCCGTTTGAAATATCTCATATAGATCATCTGGATTAATCGAATAAGGAAAGTTGGTAACATATATACGTGATTTTTCATAATCTGGTTCGATACCTAAATCTGTTTCTTTTTGAATTTCTTTTCTTGCTTGGCCACGCAATTCTGGTTTTATTATATAATATCTCTTAAATTTTCTAAAAGGTATTCTTGCTCTTTTAGCCTGAACTTTTGCTCTATCAGCATTGCCATGCTTGCCAGCTAAAATACCTTTCACTTGAAGAGACTTTACTAGCTTTCTATAATCTTCAGTATCTACAATTCCAACGGTATCCCAAATATCCTGCGCCGAAAAAATATTGTTATTATATCCTAAAAGGACAACAGATTTTTCTTCTGGCGTTAAATCATCATTTTCAAACTGTTCAAGCCATAATTTTTGTTCAGTCGTATATATAGACTTATGATGCAGGGTTAACGTAAAATTATAATTATCAGTAGATAATACAGGTGGGGACAATTCATTTTTTTTAAAAAGTTCAAATATTCTTCTCATACCTTCGCCTAATTCTCGCATGAAACCCCTTTCTCTTAATGTCCTTCCTATCAACGCATTTCTCGACTCATGTGCACCTTTTAACTCCATAATTTTTTCAATACTTATAGTTGAAAGCAATGAACCAGGATTTTTAAACTCTAAACGATCCTCATAAATAAATATTTCAATACCACTACCTTCCATGCTGTAGTCTCGATGCGCTATAGTATTAATAATAGCTTCTTGACATGCTTGTTCGGGGTACATAATTTTTTTCTCAAAAATTGCGCCAGAAGATAACTTTGTTTGCACTAAAAAAGGTCTGAGTTTTTCCCATGTATCATTCATTAACGAAATTATATTCCCTTGTACTATTCCCAACTCATTAGCATTGTAATCGACACCCGATTTCAATTGTGTTCCCATTACTTTCACAAAACGGACTTGAGATCGAGGATGCCATTTAGAAATACTTTTAGCAAACAAAAGTAAAGCAGCTCTTCGAATCTTCAAGCCATTTGGTGTATATTCCGCTAAATCAAGATGTTGAAGTAATTTTTCCGGGCTAAGTCCTTTTGAAACATCATTTGCTATAAATTTAATAATATCGATGTCCAAATCATTAAGGTTTGCGTTATCAACATATTCTCTATCATATTTTCGTGATTTTTCTTCTTGCCTTGCAAGTGTTATTGCGTGAGGCGCTATTGGTACGGTTTCCATGTCCTTTCTTTGAAGACATTTACCATCAGACGTTAAATATATTGTATCTGATGATTTCAAGACTTGAAAATAAAGAATTACAAACTCTTTATAATTGACTTTATAGTGTTTAATATCTTTAAGCGGTGTACTATTATGAATATGTGTTTTATATGCATTAAGCATCATTTGATTGTCTTCATCTTTGTGCGGCACACCTGTAATAGTAGAATCGTTCTCTACGCCTATTATTACTTCACCACCATCCCCATTTGCAAAAGCAACTAGGGCTTCCGCTATATCACAACAAATATCGCTAGGTGGTCTTGGTTTTTTTTCTGAAGGAGGACCTTCAAAAGCAGATTTAAATTCTCTGAAATGACTTTCACCAATGCTAATTGCTATGTCTATACGTTCTGACATTCTTAATACTTGAGATGTAATGTCATCCATTTATGCCACCTCATGCTTGTATAATATTTTTCAGTGAAACATGCAGAACCAAAGGCGCCATCGGCGCCCGCTGCTAAAAAAGTGGGACGGAATTTTTTAACGCCTTTTTGACTCAGAAATCAAGAATTTTTTAAAAAACCGTTCTAAGTTCAACGTTCAATATTCAAAGTTAAATAAATTATGAATCATGAATAGGTTTCTTATAGTCAGCGTGTTGTAGCTACAACCTTCTTGACTCACAAGGAATCGTTTCTTATACTGCACTCCCAATAGATGAAAGGAAGTTCTTAGAAATGAAATTAACAGATACACAGATGATTGAAATTGCGCAGCACGCGTTCACGCGGATGGATGGGGCCTGGTTTTTGGCGCTGGCCAAGAAGTTCGGCATTCAAACCGCCTGGGAAATGGATGTGGAAGCCTGGAAACACTTTTCATATGTTTTCGGCAAGAACCTTCGGAAGCACTATCTTCCCAACCCCGTCTGGCCGGAGAGTTTTTTGGATGCATTTGATATTTTCAGCAGGGTTTTAAAGATCGAGGGACGGAAAGTCCACATCGAAGATGGTAAAATTATCATGCGCATTACGGATTGCGAGACACAGAAAGCCATTGCCAAGGCGGGCGTTGCCGATTGCGGTATTGTCACCGTCCAGACCTATCAGGGGATCATCGGCGGCCTGTTTGATAATAAAATTCTCGTGGATGTTGCTCACACCAAAAATTTAAATCGCGGTGATGATTGCTGTGAAGTTGTTGTTACCCGGAAATCGCCGTAAATGTCCACCGATAAACGGGTAAGAAGAAAAAGTTTAATGTTACTTCCTGCCATCTATTAAAATCAGTTCTGAAAATGTGTTGAACACATCCAACCATCAGTGATATCAATAACAAAATTGTTTCATCGCCTGGGCGTGAGGAGTTTATGAAAATTTATTTTGCCGGAGCGATTCGCGCCGGACGGCAGGATGCCGAAATCTACAAAGCAATGATTGAGGTCTTAAAGTCATTTGGCGACGTTCTGACCGAACACGTCGGCAATCCCGCTCTTTCGAAAAAAGGAAATGACGGGCCGCATGACCGGTTTATTCATGACCGCGACATGGTCTGGCTGGAATCCTGCGATTGTGTGGTGGCTGAGGTGACCACGCCTTCTCTGGGTGTGGGCTATGAACTGGGATGGGCCACGGCAATGAAAAAACCTGTCTTGTGCCTTTACCGATACCCATCGAAGAAAGTTTTGTCCGCCATGATTGCGGGCAGTCCCGGTATCCAGACGGTTGCCTATACCTCCATGGATGAAGCGCGAAGTATTTTGGAGGAATTTATGAAGAAGGCCGTTCAAAAAAAATCAACATCTTCCGGGAGAGGATAGATGGTTACATCACTGGAATTGCTGGCGCCGGCAGGCGATGCCGCTATCGGAATAGCCGCCATCGATCATGGCGCGGATGCCGTGTATATCGGCGCGCCGAAATTCAGCGCCCGGGCCGCAGCCGGTGTGCAGCTCGACGATATCGCCCGTCTGATTGAACACGCCCACTTCTATCGGGCGAAAGTTTATGTGGCGCTCAATACCATTCTTACCGATTCGGAACTGGCCGAGTCGCTGGATCTGATCAGGGCCATCGATGCGCTGGGCGCCGACGGGCTGATTATTCAGGATGTCGGTTTGCTGGAGCTGGACTTGCCGCCGATTCCGCTGATTGCCAGCACCCAGATGCACAACAGCACGCCGGAGAAGGTCCGGTTTCTGGAGGCAGTGGGATTTCAGCGGGTTATTCTGGCCCGGGAGCTTTCTCTTTCCGAGATTGCCGATATTCGCCGTCAGGCCCCGAAGATAGAACTGGAAACGTTTGTGCACGGTGCGTTGTGCGTTTCCTACAGCGGACAATGTTATATGAGTCAGGCCGTTGCGGGTCGCAGCGGCAATCGCGGTGTTTGCGCGCAGCCCTGCCGGTCCCACTACACGCTGATGGACGGTGACGGCAACACCATGGTGAAGAATAAATATCTCCTTTCGCTCAAGGATTTGAACCTGATGAGCCGGGTGCCGGATTTGATTGCCGCAGGCTCAACCTGCTTTAAAATCGAGGGACGATACAAGGGGATGGACTATGTTAAAAACGTAACGGCCGCTTACCGTCAGGTGATCGATCAGTTCATCAACGAGCACGCCGGTTACCGGCGCAGCAGTGCCGGCGCAAGTGAGCTTGCGTTCACGCCCGATGTCGGCAGAACGTTCAACCGCGGCTACAGCCAGCACTTTGTCGGCGGGAAAAGAGAAAAGATCGCCTCGATCGATACGCAAAAATCCATCGGCCAGTATCTGGGGAAAATCACTGCGGTGGGGAAAGATTATTTTCAAATAGACCGTGATGATCTGCAAAACGGAGACGGACTTTGCTTCTTTACCAGACAAAACCATCTGGACGGTGTTAGAGTGAACCGGATAGAGCGGGGGAAAATTTATCCCAACAGCATGAAAGGCCTGGAGGCCGGATTGTCTCTTTATCGCAATTTCGACACCGCGTTTGCCAAAGTGTTAAAGAAAACATCGGCCAAACGGTTTATCGCGGTGGAGATGGATTTCAGCCAGGCAGATACGTTTATCCGGCTGGCGGCAAAAGATGAAGACGGTAATCAGGTGGAAACCGTAACGAACGTTTTGTTTGAGCCGTCGCGCAATCCGGCCGGAGCAAGGGGCCAAATCGAGAAACAATTGACCAGCGCCGGCAACACGCCGTTTAGAATATCACGCCTGACCATTGAGCCCCGCGAGCCGGGCTTTCTTTCCGCAAGTATCCTCAACGGTATCCGGCGCGATGTTCTGGAAAAGCTGGCACGCGTCAGACAGGAAACCTATCGCCGCGAGGAAAGATCGTTCAAACCCAATGATGTTCCTTATCCGGAAAAACAACTCGACTTTCACGCCAATGTTTTCAATGCGGCGGCCAGGCGGTTCTATGAACGGCACGGCGCAACCGTTACCGAACCGGCCTTTGAAACGCTTTCCGATTTTACCGGAAAAACCCTCATGACCACGCGCTACTGCATCCGGTATCAGTTGGATCTGTGTCCCCGGCTGCAGCGGCCGGAGTCCTCCGTCAAAGAACCGTTGTATCTTCGGGATGCTCATCATACTTATCGTCTGGAATTCGACTGCAAGCGCTGCCGGATGTCGGTGATTCTGGAAAACTGACGGAAGCGCAGCAACCGGATGAAGGCGCGCGCGTTTTGTTATCCGTCGAGCCGGGATAAATTACGGCGCGTTAAAAATGCTGCGCCGGCGCGGATGATCAGGAATCTTTGAGGGCGTACTGAAAATACATATCTTTATCCCCCGCGGCAAGGCTCCTGATCCTTTTTGCAGATGATTTCTTCCCGAACATTTTTATGGCCTGCTGGAAGTAACCCATCACGAGGTATTCAAAATACGTATATTTGATTTCAAGCCCGGTGATCTTGATATGAGCAACGTTGTCTTCAAACTTTGCAACGGCGACGCCGCTGTCAAAATAAGTAGACCAGACCTTGGGCAGGACCGACTCGACAAATTGCTTCATGTCTTTTGTCATCAGCATAAACGACTTGTAAGGTCCCGTCGGCGACAGAACCGCTTTGGCGCCCGCCTTGCCGAAATATCCATACTGCATTTTGTCGTTGTTGAAAAATTCCATACACATTTCATCAAAACAGACGATTAATTTTTCCACCGGCATGGGAGTGATGGAGAGGATGACGGTGCTGAAGTAACTGTCCTTCTTGGTGAGTTTATCCATAAAGGCCGTCCATTTTTCCTCGCCAAACGCTGCAACCATATTCGATTTTGTTACAATGTAAGCAATGCCTTTTGCGTTCATGTCCGAAATCCTCCCCGTAGTTATTCCGTCATCAAGGCGTTCTCAACGTGTGTTGTTTTTTGCAGATGGTAGCAATCTAACATAAAATAGCCGGATTGAAAATTACAAATCTCAAAAAAATCGTTTTCATGTTCAGCGACAGGACATGTTTGCTTACGCGGCGGGAAGGCTTCGCATGCCGAAGCCTTCCTGTGGATCTGTCATGGTTTGATTTTGCTACGAGCGATAAATGATGGTGCCGACGTGCTTGCCGCTCAGGGCCTTGGTGAGGTTGCCTTTTTCCAGTCCGTTGATGATCTGAATCCTGTCAATGACCTCGCTGTTGAGCAGGATGTCCAGACACGGCCTTTCAATAATCAGATCGTCGAGGTCTTTTTTGAGCAGGTCTTTGACGCTGATTTCGGAAATGAATTTCGCCTTGCCGTTTTTCTTCGGATCATCCGTAAAAAGTCCCCGCTCGTCCTTGACGAAGATACAGCTCCGGGCGCCGATTAAATCGGCAATGACCAGTGTTCCCACATCGGTGCGGTGAACGGGGATGCGGGATTTCGCGACCGGCAGGGCAAAATAATCGTATGGCGGCATGCCGTGCATGACGGGAATGCAATTCTGGCCGAAGTAATTGTACAGTTTGGTCACTTCATCGTGGCCGATTTTAATGCCGCCCCAGGGAGCCAGCAGCGTGGAGACCAGCAAGGCGTTCTGTTCGGAAATGGAACTGCCGAACTTGGCGATAATACCTGTCGGCATGCCCAGTTCCAGACCGATGGAATAAATATGGCGGCTGCGTGTGCCGCCTCCCGTCGTCAGCAGAATTTTGTGCTTCTTCTTGTTGGCGACGACTTCCTTGACGATGGCCGGCAAGGCCTTCACCCCGCGATCACAGATGGATTGTCCGCCGATCTTGACGATGTCGACGTCGGGGAAAAGTCGTTCCTGGGGAGCGACATCAAGGGTTGCCATAAATTGCCTGCTCACCAGGCTCTCGCCCATGAGCCTGCTTTTTACATGCAGTCTGCGACCGTCTCTTTCTCTGAACAGTGCCATAAATTCAATCCTCAAGAATGTTTACTTGACTTCAATTTCTTCGTCTTTAAGCGAGCCGTCCTTCGGAGCCTTGATTAAAACCAGATCCGCGCCCACCGAAGCGGCAATTTCCTCCAACTCTTTCTTTTTCAGATGCTCGGCGTAAAAAGTTATATTGACACCGGCAACCGCCACCAGCTTGAAGCGCGGTTTCTTCTCTTTTTCGCCAACCTTCATTCTTTCGCGATAAAATATTTTCCCGGCCATAACCTTACCTCCCTATTTTTTCTTTTTGTCAGGGTTTCGTTTTTCTCCCAGACTTTCCCACAGACCCGCGCCTGCCGGTTTAACGGGCAGCACAACATCGTGCCCCCAGAGCCTGGGCCTTAACCAGCCTTTTGTTTTCACCAGGTCCTCCGGACGGGGACAACAGGCATCCCGGTCCAGAGAAATCACACGAATATTCTTTTGCAGCAACTGAGCGACCGCCACCTGATCGGGGAAATCCCTCAATCCCGCATATTCGATAAAACGTCCACTCCATCCCGAAGCGGTGAGGCCGACAGCCGCCGCAGCCCCGATCATGCCGTCGTTGGTTCCGCCGTGACCGGAAAGATGAGCCCCGCACGCCGCCTTCACGGCGTCCTTCCGGGTAACGACTCTGGCGGTGCAGGCCCTGCCGAAATCCTCTAATGTCCGCAGCGCCGGATCGCCTTCGACAACCACACAAAGGCCGGGATCGCTGCCGGGAAGCGCCATCGCTTCGATGTGTTTAATCGCCGCGCTTTTCAGAGCATCGATATAAGACGAATCCGGGCAGTCCACAACCACGCAGGCCGAACTGTTGTGCGACGTATAGGGAATGGCCGGATCCACAAGCAACTGCTGACGGACAACGCCCCAGATGGTGCATTGCGCGGGCAAAACTTTTTCAAAGCGGCGGGCGACCTTTCCCGTGCCGTAATCCGCATCCACAATATCCGTGTCATCAAATCCGATATAAACGCGCATTTTTTCCTTCATGTTAAAAAAAACATCTTAAATGATTATAGAGTCACCGTTTGGGCCTGTCAATGAATTAAAAATGTAAACATCGAAATTATCAAATGATTCGTTATAATATATACTTTGACGCAATTCGTTATTTCTTGTATATTACCTTAAGATTTGAAATGAATTAAATGAAGACCAAAGATGATTGCCAAGGAGGATTGAAATGAAAACGGACGAATATAAAAAAATAATCAAGTTTGCCGTCGCCAATGAAATTGAAGCTTACGACTTTTATAAAGGCGTCTCAGAGAAAGTAAAGGACGCAGGTTTGAAAAAAATATTTGCGGAACTGGCGGAGGAAGAGGCCGGACATCGCAAACTTCTGGAAGGTCTGGCTTCCGGCAAGGGCCAGATGCATTTTGACGAATCCAAAGATTACAAGGTGGCCGAATCAATCAATAAGCCCAAACTGAGTATGAGCATGAAACCGGTGGATGCCATCGCGCTGGCGGTTAAAAATGAACAGGAAGCCATGGAGATGTACACTGAAATGGCGGCCTGCAGCACCGACGCCGGGCAGAAAAAAATGTTCCAGTCGCTGGCGAATATGGAACAGGGCCACAAAGTCAAACTGGAAGACACCTTTACCAATATGGCGTTTCCGGAAGCCTGGTAAGTTTGATGATCTGATGTTTTTTCAGGCGGGGAGCCATTTTTCACTCCCCGCCTTTTTCATTTAAGAGGAGCGTTTCTTAATAAATATTCACGCGACAAACATTAACCCGCATATATTCATTATATGACGGTTATCACAAGCCGCGCAGGTCATTTCCGGATAAAGTTCCGCAGGTTCATTTCATGCTTCGAAAGGGTTGTCCAATGTCTCAACCGGTCTTATTCAGATCAAATTCTTTCGCTAAAAGTTTGGCATTTTCCTTTTCCTGCCGGATATAATCTCCGAGGTTTTTTTTAACCGAATCCAACTGCCCGTCTATGAAAGGCGAGATGCTGTTAAGAAAGAAATCCAGGTTTGATCTCAAACTGTCTTTTCTTCTGTATAATGTTGCATACTCCATGCGCCGCTTGCTTGGCCAGAGATTGAGAATCAAGCGTTCCAGAATAGGATTGCCAACCATTTTCATGCCGAGCGCTACAAAACCGAACATGGCGTTGTAATAGCCTTCAAAGTCTGATTTGTCTGCGCATTCTTCCATGGTTTGGAAAAAGGGCATGATCTGATTAAAATTTTCTTCCGTGACCTCCGATGATCCTTTATAAATAAGCAGGGTATAAAGAACCTGAAGAACATCGTACAAGTCGTCAATAAATTTTATTGAAAAACCGGCAACGACTGCGCCGCGACGCGGTAATAATTCAACCAGAAATTTTTCATTAAGAATGTGCAGGGCTTCCCGAACGGGACTTCGGCTCACACCCAGTTCCTGGGCAATTTTTGCCTCAAAAATACGTTCTCCGGGTTTGATTTCCATATGAATGATTTTCTCGGCAAGATATTCTGCAATTTGATATGGCAATTGATTTTCATTGTTTAATATTTTTGATAATTTATCCGCTTCCATCGTTGCTGATTCCCCACTGGTAATTTTTCAGAATAAGCATTAAAAATCTATATTATGTTTTTTTTATCACAAAAATTCCTTTTGAGATACAAATAAATCAAAAATATCATTATGTTAATAATGATATAAACAAGTTACTCATCAAATAAGGCATTAAAAAATACATATCAGCAATAAATTATTGATGTTTTGAAAATAAAAAAGTTGACAATACCGGTATCCTGCTATATGTCGATTGTCGACAATCGACAATTTATAAAAAGTTTCCGTTCAGATAAAAGCAAATTATACATAAGTTTTTTGAGTCCGTTAAGTAAAGAGGGGCCATTAATGTTCCTGAAATATCTCTCTTCAGGCTTCTTTCACGTTCATTTCCCGCTAGTGATTAGTCATTTCCGTCATTCTTTAATTAAAGAAAATATAAACAAAAATTGAAAAGGGGGGGGAGCTATGAGCAGCAGGATGTATCAGATTGCACCGCCTAAAAAGTGGTTGAAGACGCAAATTACCAGATTGTGTCTTTATTTTTTAGGCATGGGAATTGAGACGGCGTATAAAAATGTGCCGGACGTGAAAAAGGAAATGGATACCTTACCGGATCATTTTTCTTTTTGTTTTAATGTTCATAACGGACCATCAATGATGATTCTGAAGAACGGGAATACGGTCAAGTATGCCGGTGAAAAAGAAGCGTATCATGCTGATCTGGAACTGGTGCTTAAGAACATCGAATACGCCTATCTGATGATGACGGGCAGAATCAGCACGCCCGATGCTGTTTATCATAACCGTCAATTTGTCAGAGGGAACCTGGGCTACATGATGACGATGATCAGAGTGCTCAACATTTCCCAGACGCTTTTATTCCCGAACGTTCTCTTGCGGTTTTATATTAAAAAAGTTCCTCCGTTAACCATGAAGACCATGATCAACCGCACAAAAGCGTATGCCAATGCAACCATTGGATTTTTCGCATAAAACATTCTTATTGAAGGAGGACTATTGTGAATATACAGAAGAAAGATGGCTGTCCGAAATACTTTGAATTTTTCAACTCCGTGAAAATAATCTCAGGTTATAAAGCGCTGGAAAATATCTCTTCCGAGCTTGATTTGCTCGGCGCCAAAAGGCCGATTATCATTACCGATAAAGGCGTGAACAACGCGGGATTGATGGATCACGTTGTGAACAGTTTCGGCGGAACTCAGATTACGATCGGCGCGGTGTATGACGACACCCCCGTCGATTCGTCCAATGTGGCCGTCAATGAGATTGCCGGCATATACCGGCAGCAGCAATGCGATTCGATTATCGCGGTCGGCGGAGGTTCTGTTATCGATACCGCCAAGGGCGTGAATATTGTGATTTCCGAAGAAACAGACGATCTGATGAAGTTTGCCGGAAATAACCGGCTGACTAAAACGATGAGACCTTTTATTGTTGTCCCGACCACGGCGGGAACCGGTTCCGAGGTGACAATGGCTGCGGTGATCGCCAATCCCGCCCAGAATGTCAAAATGCAGTTTACGTCACCGTTGATCCTGCCGAAAGTGGCTGTTCTCGATCCGGTCATGACCATGAGCATGCCGCCGAAAATTACAGCGGCCACGGCCATGGATGCGCTGACACATGCGGTCGAGGCGTATATCGGTCCGCAAAAAAATCCGGTCAGCGATGCTTTCGCCTTTTCCGCCATCGAACTGATTAAAGAAAATATTATCAGCGCCACAAAAAACGGCGGAGACAAGGATGTCCGGTTAGCCATGGCCAATGCGTCGCTGCTTGCCGGTGTGTCCTTTTCCAACTCCATGGTCGGCATCGTTCACGCGCTGGCGCATGCGACCGGCGGACGGTGTCATGTGCCGCACGGGATTGCGAATGCGATTCTTCTTCCTCACGGTCTGGAATTCTACCTTAAGAAATCGCCGGAAACCGCCGAGCGTATCGGCAAACTGCTTCGCTTTTTCATAGAGCCTGAAGATTACGCAAAGGTTCCGGCCAGTGAAAGGAAGATCAAAACCATTGCCGCGATACGCGATATCAACGACAATCTGCACAAGCTTTGCGGTTTGCCGTTGACTCTGAGCCAGGCCGGGGTAACGAAAGACAAGCTGGAATCGATAGCCCAGGTCGCCCTGAATGACGGCGCCATGGCATTCTGTCCCGTGGAGATCAGTCACGAGGAAGCGATGGACGTATTGCAGGCGGCTTTTTAACTGATCAATGTAACCGGAAGCATTTCCATTATGAGCATAAGGGAGGGAAATTATGACTGCACAAGCTTCAAGCGCGACAAGAAATTTAACGTTAGTCGGAGAAGATCATCCTGACAAAAAAGATGTAACCGTTTGCACCAATCCGGCGACAGGTGACGTGATTGCCATGTACCCGACGCATACGATTGAAGATGTTAAAACCGCTGTGAGAAACGCCCGTCTCGCTCAGCCCGCATGGCAGGCTCTGCCTTTGAAAAAGAAGGTCGCCTATGTCAAAAAATTCGCAGAATATATTCAAAAAAACTCGGCAAAGCTCGCCGAGATCATTTCACAGGATAACGGGAAAACCATTTTCGACGCCATGTTCGCTGAAGTCGGACCCGCCACACTGGCAACATCATATTACTGCAATCACGCTGCAAAATTTTTAAAAGACAGAAAACTCGGAATGGGCAATATCATGCTGATGAACAAGCGCAGCCGCATTGTCCGGGTGCCGTACGGCGTGGTCGGCATCATCTCTCCCTGGAATTATCCCTTTGCCATTCCTTTTTCTGAAGTCGTGATGGGACTCTTGGCCGGTAATGCCGTGATTCTAAAAGCGGCTTCGGAAACGCAGGTGGTGGGACACGCGCTCAAGGAATGTGTCGAATACGCCGGTCTTCCCGAACATGTTTTCACATATATCAATATGCCCGGACGCAAGGCCGGCGACGCTTTCATTGATGCCGGCGTGGACAAATTATTCTTTACCGGCTCCGTGCCCGTCGGGAAATATCTCATGAAGAAGGCGTCCGAGCGGCTGACTCCGCTGGTTCTGGAACTGGGCGGGAATGATGCGATGATCGTTTGCGACGATGCGGATCTGTACCGGGCCGCGTGCGGCGCCGTCTGGGCCGGCATGCAGAATTCGGGTCAGTCGTGCGGCGGGGTGGAAAGAATCTACGTGGATAAAAAAGTTTATCATAAATTCCTGGCGATATTAAAGGAACGGGTCGAAGGACTGCGTGTCGGAGATGGAAAATATCTGACGTCGGATATCGGCGCGATGACCACCCGGAAACAAATGATGACGGTGCAGGAACATATTGATGACGCTCTGGCAAAAGGCGCGAAAATTTTCGCGCAATCCAAATGTCCTCAAAACTGCAAAGGCAATTTTATGCCCTGCACGGTGCTGACCGATGTAAATCATACCATGCTGACCATGAAGGATGAAACGTTCGGCCCGGTTGTCGGCGTCATGGCCGTTGATTCGATGGAGGAAGCCATAAAACTGGCTAATGATTCCAACCTCGGCCTGACCTGTTCGGTGTGGTCGAAAAACAGGAAAAAGGCGGTTCAGATCGGCCGCCGGGTCATGGCGGGCGCTGTCATGATCAATGATCATTTAATGAGCCACGGCCTTGCCGAAACGCCCTGGGGCGGATTTAAGGAAAGCGGCATTGGCCGGACGCATGGAGATATCGGTTTTGCCGAGATGACTCAGCCTCAGGTTGTCGTAAATGATTTTTTGAGCGCCGCACCGTTTGTCCGGAGACAATTCTGGTGGCAGCCCTTTGAAAAATTGCAGTACGATGGCATGAAGGGGCTCATAGACTTGTTTCATGGCAAAGGATTTTGGGAACGTTTTATTGGATTTAACAAATTGATACATGCTTTCTATAGATCATTTGTGACAAAATAATATTATCTAAAAAATCTCTAATATAATAGTTACTTACGTATTAGAGATTTTTTATTGATGACTAAGAGCCATGTTATTTTAAACATAATTGACAGGCAACCGGTCAAGTTGTATGAATCATTTCTGACATATGCCATGGCTGGCATATGCCCAAGTGACATTTATACTATTTATTATTGGAAAAGGTGGATGAATAATGAGTGAAACATTTGTGTTGAACGGAAAAGAGACGCCCTTTAAGCAGGGGCAAACAATTTTGGATGCGGCGAAAAACGGTGGGATTGAAATTCCAACCCTTTGTTATTTGAAAGGGTCTACACCGACAGGCGCGTGCCGTGTTTGCTGTGTTGAGGTCAAGGGAGCGCGCTCATTGGTAGCGGCCTGTTCCACACCGGTGTCGCCGGGAATGGAAGTCCTTACCGATACAGAAATGGTTCATAAAGCGCGAAAAATGAACATTGAGTTTTTATTGTCCAGTGGCAAACATAATTGCCTCATGTGCGAATCCAACGGCAATTGCCGCCTTCAGGATCTGGCTTATTTTTATAAAATTACCAAATTGCTGTTCCCGGAGAAGGATGAAAAAGAGATCTATCCCAAAGAAGATCAGAATCCCTTTATCGTGCGCGATTTCAGCCGCTGCATTCTCTGCGGCCGCTGCGTACAAGCCTGTAACGAAGTCGTTGTAAACCGCGCCATCTCGCAGGGCTATCGCGGCAAGAAAAGCAAAATTGTTACCGGCGGCGACAAAGCCTATGATGATGAAATGAGCGAATGCGTGTTCTGCGGACAGTGCGTACAAGTCTGTCCGGTCGGCGCGCTGACGGAGAAAAAAGCTAAAGGTCTGGGGCGCCCCTGGGAAACCCAGAAAATCCGTACGACCTGCCCTTACTGCGGTGTCGGCTGTCAGCAGTTGCTCCATGTGAAAGACGGCAAGATTGTCAAGGTCACGGCCGTTGAAGATGCCCAGCCTAATCAGGGCCGGCTTTGTGTGAAAGGCCGTTTTGCCTATGATTTCATTTATTCCAAAGAAAGACTGAAAACGCCTTTGATTCGCGAGAAAAACGGTGAGTTCCGCGAGGCGTCCTGGGATGAAGCTCTGGATCTTGTTGCCACAAAGTTCAAGGAGATTATCAAGAAAGACGGGCCGGATGCCATTGCCGGTGTCAGTTGCGCCCGCAGTATTAACGAAGATTCCTATCAGATGCAGAAATTTTTCCGCGCGGTTATCGGTACGAATAATATCGATCACTGCGCGCGTACCTGACACGCTCCTACCGTCGCCGGTCTGGCGACTTCTTTCGGTTCGGGCGCAATGACCAATTCTTTTGCCGATTACGCGAAGGCAAAAATGATTATTCTTGTCGGCACCAATATCAGCGAGGCGCATCCGGTCGCTTCCACGTTTGTGAAGGATGCGGTGCTGGCCGGCGCCAAGTTGATTGTGATTGATCCGCGGCGCACCGATATGGTGGATTTTGCCGATACGTTCATTCAGCTCAAAGTCGGCTCCGACGTGGCTCTGATCAATGCGTTGATGAACGTCCTGATTACGGAAAATCTTTACGATAAGAAATATGTGGACTCCTGTACGGAGGGATTTGAGGAATTAAAGAAGAAAGTGATGGAGTACACGCCGGAAAAAGCTGCGAAAATCAGCGGTATTCCCGCTGATACTATTCGCGAGCTTGCCCGCAAGATGGCTTCTGTCAAACCGGCGATGCTCATGTATACCCTGGGCATTACCGAACACATCTGCGGCGTCAACAACGTTATGTCGTGCGCCAATCTCCAGATGCTTTTAGGCAATGTCGGCGTCGACTGCGGCGGCGTCAACCCGCAGCGCGGTCAGAACAACGTTCAGGGCGCTTGCGACATGGGCGCGCTGCCCAATGTTTTCCCCGGCTATCAGCAGGTGGCCAATGCGGACGCCCGGGCGAAATTCGAAAAGGCCTGGAACGTCAAATCGCTTCCGGACAAACCCGGCATGATGATGCCGACAATGATGAAAAATCTGACCACCGGAAAAGTCAAAGCCTTCTATGTTTTCGGCGAGAACCTGGCCAACACGGAACCGGATATTAAACATGTCGAACATGAACTGCAATCGGCGGAATTTTTGGTTTGTCAGGATATTTTCCCGACGGAAACAACGCGCTTTGCTCATGTAATACTTCCGGCTGCCGCCTGGAGCGAAAATGACGGCACTTTCGCCAGTTCAGAGCGGCGCGTCAACCGCGTGCGCACGGCCAGTGTGCCGCCGGGCGATGCTAAACCCAACTGGTGGATATTCAAAGAGCTGGCCAAACGTTTCGGTCACGAGTGGGCATCCAACAGCGCTCAGGAAATCTGGGATAACGAAGTATCTGTGCTGGCGCCTTCGATGGCGGGAATCAAATATGCCCGTCTGGAAAATGACGGTTTGCAGTGGCCATGTCCCACCGAGGATCATCCGGGCACCCCGACGCTGCACAAAGGCGGCAAGTTCACCCGCGGTCTGGGTATGCTCAAAGCGATCGACTATATACCGCCGGCGGAAGTTCCCGATAAGGAATACCCGATGGTGCTTTCCACCGGCCGTCGTTTGTATCATTATCATACCAGGACGCAGACCGGACGCTGCGAAGGCATCAACGATATTCTTGGCGAGGAGACAGCCGATATTTCTCCGGCCGATGCCGAAGCCAAAGGCATTAAAAACGGTGAGAAGATTCTGGTAAAATCACGACGCGGCAAGGTCGAGGTCAAAGCGAGGGTAACAGATGAGGTTCCGCAAGGGCTTGTCTGGATGGCTTTCCATTTCCGCGAAGCTTGCGCGAACTGGCTGACAAATCCCGTTTATGATCCCGTCACGCAGACGGCGGAATACAAGGCCTGCGCAGTGAAAATCGAAAAACTGAAATAACAGAAGGAATGAAAATGTCCCGCTTCCCTGGCGGGACATTTTTTTTGTGAAGTGATTATTGCCCGAAAAACAACACCTGCGTGACCTGTTAAACCATTCCGGGAAAACAAATTTATTATGTTATTATTGACATAATGTTATTTTTAATATAGAGTTCTCTCGCAATTACTTTAGAAAGCGAGGATCTTTTATTCATGAAAAAATCAAATTTCAAACAGGTCATAACAAAAATTTTATTGACAGTGATCGGTGTGGCTTTTTTTATGGGCGTCTCCGGTCAAGCGTTTGCGGAAGAAAAAATTTCCGTGGCGGTTGCGGCAAATTTCATTTCAGCCTTCAAAGATATGGCGGCTGACTTTGAAGCAAAGACAAAAATTAAAGTCGAAGGTACATTCTCCTCAACGGGAAATCTCTATAGCCAGATCACCAACGGCGCGCCTTACGATTTGTTCTTGTCCGCCGATGAAGCAAGGCCGGCCAAACTGAACAAAGACGGCGCCGCGGACGCTCCTTTTGTTTATGCCAAAGGCCAGGCGGTTCTGTGGTCGGCCAACAAGGACTTCTGCAAGGCGAAGACCTGGCAGGATGCCCTGAAAAATGAACAGGTCAAAAAGATAGCGATCGCCAATACACAGACCGCGCCTTACGGAGCGGCTGCTAAAAAAGCATTGGAAAAAGCCGGCATGTGGGATAATCTGCAAAGCAGGCTGGTCAACGCACAGGATATCGCGCAATCGTTTCAGTATGCGTCAACATCCGCGGTTGACGCCGGATTTTGCGCCATGTCGGCCACAGTCAGCGCAGAAGGCAAGAAAGGCTGCTTCTTCGTGATCAATGAGGCCCCGGAAATTATTCAATCGGCGTGCATTCTGAAAAGAACAACAAACCGCGCCGCCGTGGAGAAGTTTGTCGAATTCTTAAATTCGCCTGCGGCAAAGGAAATAAAAGTTAAGTACGGTTATCGGTAAGTGGATTATCTTGCTCTTTATGTAACGTTAAAACTGGCGCTGGTGACGACCATCGTTCTGATGGTTATTGCCGCGCCTGTCGCTTACGCGCTGGCTTATTACCGTTTTACCGGCAAATCATTTCTGGAAGCGCTGATTTATCTGCCGATGGCGCTGCCTCCCACGGTCATTGGATTTTACCTGATCATCATCATGGGACCGAAAGGCGTTGTCGGCAGGATGTGGGAATGTTTCACCGGAGGCTCGCTTTTGTTTACCTTCATCGGCATAACGATTGCGTCCATTATTTACAGCATTCCTTTTGCCGTGCAACCGATGAAAGCCGCGTTTTCCAAGATAGACCGCCGTTTGCTGGAATCAGCGTATGTCCTCGGCTTGTCCAAAAGAGCGACATTTTTCCGGGTGATTATTCCCAATTCGGTCAGCGGCATTGCCGCGGCCGCTATCCTGGTTTTTCTGCATTCCATCGGAGCGTTCGGCGTTTTGCTGATGGTGGGCGGCAGCATTCCCGGCGAAACCAAAGTGGCGTCTATTGCGATTTACGAGGCCGTGGAAATGATGAATTATCGGGCGGCAGGGATGATTGCGCTGAGTTTCATTCCCATCAGTTACGCCTTTTTACTGTTGATTAATAAACTCAATGAGAGAACCCGCACATGACCATTAAAGCTTCTTTCAAGAAACCATTAAAGTACTTTGATGTGGATATATCGTTTTCCTGCTCGAAGAAAAACATGGTCGTGATGATCGGTCCGTCCGGCGGCGGCAAGACAACCATCATCCGCATGCTGGCCGGTCTGGAAAAACCGAAAGAAGGGAAAGTCGTTTTTGGCGATGACGTCTGGTTTGATTCTCTGCGCCACATCAATGTCCCGCCGCAGAAGCGGCGCCTGGGTTATGTTTTCCAGGATTACAATCTTTTCCCGCATCTGAATCTTTTTGACAATGCGGCTTTTGCCGCTGTGGATAAACAGGAAGTCGATGAGCTGTTTGAGCTTTTCAAAATCGATCATCTGAAAAAACGCAAACCGCACATGGTTTCCGGCGGTGAACGCCAGCGATGCGCGATCTGTCAGGCGCTGGCGAGACATCCCCGCATTTTGCTTTTGGACGAACCGTTTTCCGCGCTGGATGCCATCACCCGCCGCGGATTGCGTGAAGAATTGAAGAACCTCAAGGGTAAAATGTCCTTCCCGATCATTTATGTGACGCATGATATCACCGAAGCGTTGTATCTGGCCGACGAACTTCTGCCGGTTGTCGAAGGCAAGATTGACGATCAATGGCTACAAAAGATGATAACCCGCGAACCGTCGACGGATGTCGCTCTGCGCGCCGCCCGGGAACCACGGCTGACGCTGGTATATTAGTATGGACTTCCATAAAAGGGATGTCATTTCGAAGCGGAGCGAGAAATCTTAATGATCATAAAAAAACAAGATATCTCCCCAGCAGAACTGGACTATAGCCTTCGGTCGATATGACAAATACATTGAGGAAGTTGACAATCCCGATGAACCGGGATCAACAAAGAAGCGCTTTGATTTGGAAATAAGTTAAGGAGTAAAATATTATATGAACATTTGTACCTATTCCTATGAAGAGTATCTCCATCTGGTTAAGTCATTTCACGGCAATCTTGCGCCGGGCCTGATTATCGGTGGCTTTATCGTTGATCTGGCGATGAAAAATCTGCCGGAAGGCGAGTTTTTTGACGCCGTCTGCGAGACGCCGGTTTGCCTGCCCGATGCCGTGCAGATTCTGACGCCCTGCACCATCGGCAACGGCTGGCTTTCCATCGTCAACTTCGGCCGGTTTGCCGTGACACTTTATGAAAAATACACCGGCAAGGGTGTGCGTGTTTATCTGGATACGGAAAAACTCAATAACTGGCCGGAAGTGCGCGACTGGTATCTGAAAAAGAAAAAAAAGAGCGAGCAGGACCCCGACGTTCTTTTGGCGCAAATCAAAGAAGCGGGACACGCGCTGCTCGGTGTGCAAACGGTTCAGGTCGAACCCGAAAAAGTTCGCCGCAAAAAAATGGGACCGGTAGGTATTTGTCCCGTCTGCGGCGAAGCTTATCCGTCAAAGCACGGAGAAAAATGTTTGAATTGTCAGGGAGAGACCCCTTATTCGAGCGTTAATCCGGCCAAATAATCGATTGACTGGTTAAAAAATTATTATGCTTGAAACGGGCATCATACTGAAACGCCTCTGTGAAAAAATCAAACCGGCCGCACAAAACCTGCGGATTGCCGATTTGCGCATCGGTTTGAGTTATGTGGGGATCAAACTGGATAACGGATCGGCGGGTCTGGCTGCCGTTCTGCCGGAAAGTTCCGTGCGCGGTTGCACGGTGTTAAAGGAAGCCGGCACCTACGCCGGATCATTTGTCGTTGACACATTGAAATACCTTGTTGACGGAAAAGATGCTCTGCACAGGGCCATCGGTCTGGCAACGGCCAATGCACTTGTCCTGCTGGAAAGTGGAAATACCGAAGACCGTGAAGCGACCACGTACCTGAATCTTCAATCCGGTGAAAAGGTGGCCATGATCGGGCTGTTTGCTCCGCTGGTCGAACGGATCCGTTCCACCGGTGCGGCACTGACCGTGGTTGAAAAAAATCCCGAGCGTCTGGAAGTGCTCTCGGCAGAAGAAAAACAAAAGGCGCTCAAAGACTGCGATGTGGCGATTATTACCGCAACGACTCTTCTGAACAATACGTTTGAAGAAACAATCGGCTTGCTGGGCAAGCCGCGATCAGTGGTTCTGATGGGACCCTCCACGCCGCTTGTTCCTGAAATCTTCCAGGATACGCCGGTTACGCATCTGGGCGGATCGGTTGTTGTTGACGCCGCGAAAGCGCTGCAAATCATTTCCGAAGGCGGCGGCACACCGGCGCTGCGTCCCTGCCTGCGTTTTGCAAATCTGACCCAGAATTAAAGCTTTTCTTTTTATCTTTTTATTCGCTTGTTTAATTCCATAAAGAAACTTTTTTAGTCGGCAACAAAAGATCTTCTTGACATATATGTCATAAAAGACATATATGCTAAACAAAATATATGCATAAATAAGCATATGTTTGTTGAAGCATATGTGTTTCAGGAGGTTAGCGACTGATTTTATAATTCCACTCAGCGTTAAAATTCAGTTCAAACATCGCCAGTGATTATATTGATTTTCCAGTATGCTTTTCCCATTGCCATCGGCTTTTATCTGTTTGGTTTGATTTTTTATCTTTGCCACCGGCCTAAAGCTTCCATGGTTCTTTTCTGCATCGGTTTTGTTTCGCATACCCTTTACCAATTAAGCAGGAGCCTGTCGCTGGGCATCCTGTTTGTTAATCCTGTTTTTGATGCAAGCTATTTCCTGCCCTGGTCGATGGCTGCCATCTGCCTGGGGATGTTCTTCTTTTCCAAAGAGGAAAAGAATAAAGCGATCATTCATTCGATGATTATCCCGATCGGCCTCTTTTCCGTGCTGGGTTTGTTCCTTCCCCGGGGAATTATGCCTCCCGGTCCCCAGCATCAAACGATCCTTGTGTCAGTATATTACAGCATCGATATCATCGCTCAGGCCTGTTTGATTCTGGGGGGCTGGTTTGCATTCTTCCATTTAAAGGGAAAAGATCAGGATAAACTTTTTAATTCTCTGATAGCCGCGGGATTTATTTTTTACAGTATTTCCCAGGTTGTCGGCGCTTACTGGGCCTATCTGGGCTGGTCTCTTCCGATGCACTGGAGCACCAAACATATCCAGTCGGCCTCCGTCTGGTGTTATTATGCCGCTGTTTTGCACTTAAGGTACTTCCCGACCTGGAACTCCAGACATGAATCCTGGTTTGCCCTGGGTGGCGCAACGCTCCTCCTTGTTTTTAATTACAGCGCTCAACTAAGCGCTTTCAGTTTCCCGATGTTCGGAGGATAGACGCGAT
This sequence comes from Smithella sp., assembly GCA_035350895.1. Lineage (GTDB taxonomy): Bacteria > Desulfobacterota > Syntrophia > Syntrophales > Smithellaceae > Smithella. The sequence continues at coordinate 36,135 of DAOPVC010000007.1, forward strand.
GGTTAAACGAATCTGGGATTTCTGCGGAGATATCAAAGTCAATTTCTGGCTCATCTTTGCCATTTCTTTAAATCTGGCCGTTGGCGCTTATTTTATAAAATTTAATCCGACTCTCTTTAAGCCGTTAAATCATTCTCTGGTTCAAGACTGGTTTATTCAGTACGGGCAACATCGCATCGATCAAAGTGGGTGGCTGGTTCTTTTATTCGTTCTGGCATTTTTTCTGGGAGTCAACACGTTTGTCTGCGCTGTTAAACGATTCGCTCAACTGTGGCCGCAAAGAAAACAATCCGGATTCCGGGTGTTTTCCGTAAAAATTTCTCCGTCTCTTATCCATTTATGCTTCCTGGCCATCCTTGCAGGGCATTTTTATAGTTTGATTGCCATCTATGAACGGAATGTGCCGGTTCATTTGAATCAGCAAATTGTGTTGCCTCAGGGCAACAGCGTGGAAGTGCTCAGTCGGGAAATTGAACATTATACAACACCGGCGGCCTTTGAAGGGGCATTGAAGCAGTGCAGTGTTGTGCTGAAGCTTCAGAGTCCGCAAAATACGGAGACAAGAGAACTGCGGGTTTTACATCCGATATACTGGCAGGGAATGAGTATTCATCTGGATGTTATGACGCAAAAGAATTCACAAAATGCGGCGGCGTCTCCCGAATTAAAACTGATTATCAAAAAAGATCCGGGCGTGGCGGTTGTCATTGTGTGTTTTGCGGCCCTGTGCCTGTTGATGTTCTGGTATTTTCCGCAAAGGAAAAAGACCTGAGGAGGAGACTGACCGAGTGAGAAAAAATATTTTGGTGCTGTTCAGTTGTTGCGTTTTACTTCTCATGATTCAGGCAGAGGGATGGGGGGCAGTCTCTTCTTCGGGTTTCAGTATTTCCGGCGCGGTCCAGCAGCCGATTCGTCTGACGGCGGAAGACCTTGCCAGATTTCAATCCATCACCGTTCGTCTTAATGAAGTGGACAGCAAGAAGAACTATTCCGGCGCCTTCAGTTATCAGGGAGTTCCTTTGCGTTCGCTTCTGGAACTGGCCTGCATCCACAAAGAAGAAAACTCCTTTCCAAAGGACCTGGATGTGATTGTGATTGTCCGGAACATCGTTGGAAAACAAGCGGTCTTTTCCTGGGGGGAAATATTTTACCGGAATCCGGCTGATATCATCATTGCCTTTGCCGCCGAACCGGTTATGCCCGAACTTCCCCAGGGCCGTGAGAAGTGGGGGAATTTGCTGGCACGGCCCATAGGAATTCCCAAACTGGTCGCAGCCAACGATTTGTATGCCGATCGCTCCCTGGAAACTATTACCTCCATTGAAGTGGTTGTATTAAATTCTTCACTGAAAATCAGAAATGCCGACAGTCAGTCTCCTTCCTCGTTCACCGTTTCCGGCGCGGTGAAAACGCCTCTGACGATCTCCGATTTGACAAGCTGGCCTCATGTCCATGCCGTGATTAAAGTTACGGGTTCATGGAAAGGTTATCATGGGCTACAGCAGATCAGCGGCGTGCCTTTGGCCAAAATCCTGGAAATTGCCGGAGCAGACATGGATATCAATACGGTTTATCTGGTGACCCATTCCGACGGGTATCGCGCCGCTCTGTCCTTCGGAGAATTGTTTCTGGATCCGGCGGGAGAACGCATTCTGATTGCCGACGGAAACGATAATTCAAGCGCGGAAAAAGAAGGACGATTTACGCTGCATATACCGCGCGATTTGTCTTCCGACCGCAACGTGAAAGGTATCGAAAGCATCGAGGTCATCAATCTCAAAAAATCTCCCAAGGCCTACATTATCGGTGTAGGCTGCGCCGATAGCAGCCTGATCACGTTGGAAGCTTTAAATTATCTGAACAAAACCGACGCCGTGGTTGCCTCCGAAGACATTGCCAAACGTTACGCCTTTTACATCGGCCATCGCCCGGTGCTGTTTGATCCTTTTACCCTGGTGCCTAAATCCGCTGAGGACAGCGGACACAAAAAAATGTCCCATCCCGAACGGGAAAAATTAAAAGCTCAACGGGTTGACAAGGCCGTCGGGATAATCCGCGAAGCGCTGAGTCAGGGGAAATCCGTCGCCCTGCTGGAATATGGCGATCCGACGATTTACGGCAGTTTCCGTGGAATCAATGCAGCGCTTGCCGATGATGAGAAACAATATATTCCGGGTGTCAGCGCTTTCAATGCTGCCAACGCCCTGATCGGTAAAGAGATGGCCTGCAAGGGTTCGATCATTTTATCCTCACCCTGGGCATTAAAAGAAAATCCCTCTCTGGTCAAATCCGTGGCCGGTCAGGGCGATACCCTGGCGATTTTCATGGGACTCAGGGAAATTGAAGATCTTGTTGTGCTTTTGAAAAAAAATTATCCGGACTCCACCCCGGTGACTTTTGCGATTCGTGCCGGTTATGCCAACAGCAAGCGGTTGATCAAAACCACGTTAGGCAAGGCTCTGGAAGCGGTCCGCAACGAAAACGAAGAAAAGGAACAATGGCTGGGAATGATTTATGTCGGTTCCTGCCTGGAATAAAGGAAGCGAAGGCATGCAACTGAAACGGGAATTGAATCTTTCGGACGCCACCCTGCTGGTTGTCGGCAATGTGGTTGGCGCGGGAATATTCACCACCAGCGGCTTTTTGGCCAAAGAACTTCCCCATCCATTGTTTTTTATCGGAATATGGATCATTGGCGCACTCATTACTTTTTTGGGAGCCTTGACCTATGCCGAGCTGGCCGGGATGTTTCCAAAGGCCGGGGGCGACTATCTGTTCTTAAAAGCCGGCTATGGATCGTGGGCCGGATTTCTTTTGGGGTGGATTAATTTCTGGATCATTATTCCTGGTTCGATTGCCGCCCTGTCTCTGGCGGTCGTCAGTTATTTGCAGCCACTGCTGGTTTTGAATCATCCTTTGCTGGAAAAAGGTCTGGCCGTTGGAATAATATTTTTTTTCTCCTGGATTAATTACCGGGGCATCCGCTGGGGCGGGACAACGCAGGATTTTTTCACACTGGGTTCTCTGGTTATTCTGCTGATGTTTATTGCCGGCGCCTTCATGTCCGGCAACGGCAGTTGGTCTCATTTTATGGTTGCTTCCTCGCCGGCGCCTCCTGTTTCGAAAATCTTCGGTTCCGCCATGATCGCCATTATTTTTACCTACAGCGGCTGGTTCGCTTCGGCTTATCTGGGCAGTGAAATCAAAAATCCCGAGCGCAATCTTCCTTTATCCTTGCTGCTGGGCACAGTCATTGTTGGAATCCTTTATACACTGATCAATGTCACCTATCTCTATGCCCTGCCGCTGACCGGTCTGGCAGGCGCCGTCAACGTGGGCCAGATCACCGCTGCAGCGCTCTTTAATTCCACGATCGCCACGCTGATTTCCGTGGCGATCATTCTGGCTGTTTGTTCCAGTATCAATGCCACCATCATGGCCGGATCGAGGATCTTTTATGCCATGTCCGAAGATAAAATCTTCTGGTCGTTTTTTAAAAAACTTCATCATCGTTTCCGGACGCCGCATCTGTCCATTTTAAGTCAAACCGTTTTGGCTGCTCTTTTGGTTTGTCTGGGAACGTTTGCTCAACTTTTGAGCTATGTTGTTTTTGTCATGATGATCATCTCCGTGGCCACCGGCGCCGCTCACCTGATTTTGCGGTGGAAAAAGCCGGAATTTTACCGGCCTTACCGGACCTGGGGCTACCCGATGGTTCCCGTTTTGTTCATCATTGTTTATCTCTGGATCGGCGGACAGATTTTTATGGAAAAGCCTTCGACCTCACTGATCGGGCTTTGCCTGGCCGTTTCCGGACTGCCATTTTATTTCTTCTGGATGAAATCCAATAAATCGATAGGAGGAGCAAAAACATGAAGAGAAAAAAAATAATGACGGAGGTATGGATATGAGAAAGACACTGGTTTGGCTTTTTATTTTAATGGTTGCGGTGATTATTGGCGGGTGTTCGAGTGGCAGCGATGACCCGACATATTCTGTTAAGGGCGCCATTGTTGATGACAACGGATCGGCGGTAGCCGGCGCGACCGTTACGTTGAGCGATGATTCCGGCGCTTCCGGGGCTGTTGCCGCCGGCGCCGCTGTCGTCGAGACAACCACGACCGATGCCAACGGAAGTTATACCTTCGCGGGTATTGATCCGGGAAATTATACCATCACACCCGCGAAAGCAGGATATGTCTTTGTGCCTGAAAATTTAGCGGTGACAGTAAGCAATGCCGATGTTGATCTTTCTACAGATGACACTAAAATATTTGCTGCCAGAAAAGATAATACGGATGATGCCGTCCAGACGGCCTCGGGTTTTTTACACTACACCCTGCCTGACCAATATCAATATGAACAGGACGGCAAACCCATTGCCAATGAAGCAGCCGCGCTGTTTTCCGGTTATACGTTAACAGATGGGATTGATTACGGCAAGGGCACAACAGTTTCAGGGTATGCACTGGATCAGTTTGTGGATAAGGCTGATGTCAATGCGAAGACGCCGGATCCTGACGGCGCTTTAGGGTCTGGCGATGCCAGAAAACTGTATTCCGCAGTCATTCGCTCCAAACAGGACGGATTCAGCAACCGGACAAAGTTTATCGGCCAAGGATACTATAATGCCGATTTAACGTGGGATCAGTTTGTTCTGGGGTATCTGCTGGATTTAAATTACAGCGGTAGAGCGTTTTATCCCGGATCGGTGGCAGAGCCTCCGACACAGGTAAAAATGTATAATGTTAAGTACGCCTATGACATCTATATGTTCCGAAAGATTGATGTGAAAAGGCCGGACGCCGACGGGACTATCGCGACATTTGAAATTGCTGCAACAACAGACAACGCAGTCGATGACGCAACCTACACGACGAGTTCGGGATTAACGACAACGAAATTCACCGTTGCGAAGAAAAGTTTCGGAGCTTACACGGATGTAAAGGTTATTCCGCTGACACAATTTCTTACGGATTATGTGACCGATGTGCCGGGTAATTATACCTATAAGATAGTCGCTTTAGACGATACGAAATCTCAAACAGGCTGGACGTATGCCGCCATGCAGCAGGCGTATTATTTACCGGATTATGATTTTATCATTCAGGTCGATGCTTCCGGCAGCGTGGTTGCGGGAACCAAGATCAATTTTCCTGTCCGGATTGAACTGATCAGCGCCGCTGCCGTTGAGTATGATTATGACGCAAAGAATCCGCCGGCGTATGCAAAAGCATATGACGAATAACGAAGACTGACGAAATTTATCTGGTCAATATCAAGAATCGATAAACTGCGGTGAATGCCGGTTGATGAGCCGGCATTCACCGCTCTGTAAAAAACAAAGAACAGGGTTTTAATCATGAGATGGTTGGGACTTATAATATTTTTGCTGTTTGTGATTGTAACGCCGTTGATGGCGCAGGAAGCATATAAAGCTGAAGATGCGGACGAGACAAAGCCGCAGAGTCAGCCTTTGAAAGAACAGGACAGGCCGGAAAATAAAACGAAAACCGAAACGGACTATCAGCTGGAAGGAATTGTTGTTAAAGAACGCCGCATCAAAAACATAGAAAAAAGTATAACAGTAAAAGGCGGCACCTCAACTGAGATTACGGCACAGGATATTGAAGAGAGAAGTGACAAGGTGCTCAAAGATGTTCTGTATCAGGTGCCCGGGATTCAGATATCGACACAACGAAAGGGAACAACCCAGTTTTATATGCGCGGATATGATATGTCGAAAGTAGCCATGCTTGTGGATGACATTCCTTTAATCGAATCCTACACCGGCAGCATGGATATTGACAACATCGGTCTGCTGGACATATCGGAAATCGTTGTGAGCCGCGGCACAACGTCGGCATTATACGGCACAAGGGGCGGAGTCGGCTCCATCAATCTTGTCAGAAAGAAACCCGTCAAAATGTACACGGATGTTTCCGCCGAATACGGCGAACATGACAACATTGTGACCAGCGTTGCACATGGCGCACCCGTGGGTAATTTTTATTATCAGCTGTCTGCTCTTTATGACAAATCAGGTGGCTATGAGATATCGGAGAAGCTTGACCGCAAAGAACGCGAAAAATGGCTCAAAAAGCTTTCGAGATATGATCTTTACGGATTTACCCGCAATGACATCTACTCGCATCCGGGCAGTTCCGCTGCCGTTTACTATCTCGACGAAACGGGCATATGGAAACATACGCAACACGAAAAGTATAAGCTGAATGGTAAATTCGGATATCACATTACACCCGATCTGGATATGGGGCTGTCTTTATTTTATAACCAGACGGAAAAGGAAAACAGTTCTTATTTTACCGACATGCGGAGCATGTATACCTATAACAGTTATACACAGGATAAGGACTGGAGGCTGCCGGACACAACATATGTTTTGCGCAACATGTCCAGCCGCTGGCCGGAATATAACGATTATGCGGTATCGCCGTATGTGATTTACGAAAAAGGCCGGTTCGGGATAAAGGCCAACGCCTATTTCTATGAAAATTCCAACAAATTTATGGCGTATGACGATCCGCTGGAAAGGATTCTGGCCTATAACCGGGATGTCGACACCATGACCTGGTCCATATGGACCAGCCGGACTTATGGATTCAACCTGTATCCCTCCTGTAAGCTATCATCCTGGAACAGACTGAATTTTGCCCTGTCGTATTATGTCAGCAGTCATAAGGAAGAGGATCAAGCTTACAACCGGGCGGCAACAAAGACGATTGAAAATTACGGCACGGGAAAATACACAACCCTGGATATTGAAGCCGCTTATCTTACCCTGGCCGTGGAAGACGAAATGCGGCTAATGGATAATATGGATTTGACGCTGGGTGTCTCTTATGACGCGCAGGATCTGAATCATTTCCGGAAAAAACTGGGAATCAACGGAAGCACGGAAATGATAGATCAATACGAGGCCGAAGATGATTCCATGCTGTGGGGGACGCGTGACTCTTTGAATCCGGTTGTCGGTATTCTGTATGAACCGGTTAAGGATTTTTTAAAGTTGAAAGCTTCCGCATCCCGGAAAACCGCTTTTCCCTCGCTTCAGGCCTATTCCAAAACGGTGTCTCCCTATCAGACGTCTTCAGACCTGGGAAGCAAAGACGTCAATATTAAACCCGAAAAAATGCTCAACGGCAATCTGGGCTTTGAATTTTCCTTCTTTAACAAAAAACTGACATGGGGCGCGGATTACTTTTACAGCAAATATGACGATAAAATTACAAAAATATATATTACGAAGATTGACGATTACATCTTCAGAAATATCGATTCAGCGGTCATACACGGCGCGGAAACGACGATGACTCTCAATTTTACAAACGTCTTCGATATGGCGGATATCAGTTTCTCATCAACCTATACATATATCCATTCGAGAAATCAGGCGGATGTCGACGATTCTTTTGTCAATAAAGGCGACAAATTCGAGAGACTCCCCGAACATAAATTCACGTTTGACTTCAGGACGTATTTTAAAACAGACACCAGCCTCATGATCTTCGGCAACCTTGAATTTAACCAGATCCAGTATGTCATGAGTTCCATCCCCAAAACAACCGATGACTTCTCAACATCCTATTACAACGCGCTGGAACTGCACAATCCTTTAAAAATCGATATCAAACTGTCGCAGAAAATATTTAAGAATTACGAGGTCTATCTGATGTGCAAAAATATCCTGGATGATTATAACGCGGATCCGTTTGACCCGGGGCCCGGCAGGATTTGGTATGCAGGCGTCAAGGCAAGTTTTTGACGGGAAATTTTACATGACGGCAAGGAGAAAAAATGGAATGGCTTAGAGTTGTCATTGATTACGGGATTATCGGACTATTAATTTTTTTAAGCATGATTGCCATCGGGATTGCCATCGAACGGTTTTATTATTTTAGACACATAAGGCTGGATGCCTTTCCGGATAAAAAAAGTCTTGAACTGGAACTGACGAAGAAAATCCATCTTATCGCCACCATCGGCAGCAATGCCCCTTATATCGGTCTTTTGGGAACGGTTCTGGGCATTATGCTTACTTTTTATATGATCGGGAAAGAAGGTTTTATGGACACGGGCAAGATCATGGTGGGTCTGGCGCTGGCCCTGAAGGCCACGGCTATCGGCCTTCTGGTGGCCATCCCTTCTGTTTCTTTGTACAATTTTCTGCTGAGAAAAGTCAAGGTTCTGCTCATGACCTGGGAGATTGAACATGGAAGAAAAGGAATTTGATTATATCAATGTCATTCCCCTGGTCGATGTCATGCTGGTGCTTCTGACCATTGTGTTGACCACGTCCTCCTTTATCGCCAGTGGCATGATTCCCATGGACTTGCCTAAGGCTCACAGCCGTGCCGGAGAAATCCTGAAAACCCAGACGATTGAAATCGACCGGACCGGAAACATTTATTTGAATTCGCAGCCGGTATCTTTGGAGGGATTGAAAACCGATTTGGATCGTATGAACAGAAAAGTACCCGTTTTGATCAGGGCGGATCGCAGCACCAGCCTGCAAAATTTTGTCAGTGTTCTTGATGTCATAAAAGGATTGGACTTTACCCGCGTCAGCCTCCAGACCGAGGAAACAAAATGAATTACCAGACAAGGGCATTCCAGATATCATTCCTGCTGCACAGTCTGATTATTGTTCTGGTCGTCATTGGCAGTACTTATATAGGACAGCACAAGAAGGAGATTATCCTCGATTTTGATTTGCAAAAACCTGTGCCCGATATCAAAAGAATTGAGACGCCGGCGCCAGCACCTTCTGTAGAAGAAAAGTTTGCAAGTCCCGCCGTCCGTCAAAACGTGAAGGAAAAGGAACTTTCCCCTTCCCGGCCGCCGGAAGAGACGCCCCGGCTGTCATCCATTCCCGAAATACCGCCGGTCGTGAAACTTCCGGAAACCCGCAATCTGGAGACCAGCCCGATCGGGCAGAGAACAACAGATACAGGGAAAGCGGTGAAAGAAGGAACTTCCGGAACGGTGGGAACGGCAGGCGAAGGAACGGGAACGAACCCGGGCATCGGCAGTGCGAATGGCGGCAAAGAAGCGGTCGTGACAAAGTATTTGAACGAAAATTTTGCCTATATCCGGGACAGGATTCTGAAAAACGTTAGTTACCCCGATGCCGCGAGACGAAAGGGCTGGGAAGGGAAGGTTGTGCTTTCCTTTGTCATTATGGCCAATGGATCTGTGAAGACGTTCAAGATTATTCAAAGTTCAGGTTATTCGCTACTGGATAGGAACGCTGTAGAAACCGTCCGCGACACTGCCCCATTTCCCAGACCGCCCGGTGAAGCGCAACTTGTTATACCCATCACTTATCATTTGGAGTGATCTTTGCTTTAAATCATTAAACGGAGATTAAAAATGAACATTGAAATAAGACAAATATCGGAAAATGATATTATTGGATTTCAAAAATGTCTTGATTCTGTTGCCCAAGAAGGAAAATATCTTGCGATAGAAAATGCCCCTGATTTGGAAAAGATCAAATCATTTATAACCAACAACATTAGCAATAATTTCCCGCAGTATGTAGCTATAGAAAACGATAAAATAATTGGATGGTGCGAGTCGATACCGTTTCAAATTAAGCCATTAAGACATCGGGCAGGACTTGCGATGGGAGTTACAAAAGCAATGAGAAAGAAGGGGATAGGAGAAAGTCTTCTCATTGCAACTCTTCGTCATGCGGAAGAAATAGGAATAAAGAGAATTGATCTGGAGGTTAGAGCAGATAATGAAAGCGCTATAAGTTTATATAGGAAAACCGGGTTTAAGGAATATGCCAGGAAAAAGCTTGGAATATTTCATGAAGGGAAATTTCATGATTTAATTGCAATGGAATATTTGATGCAAAAAAATGGAGTGATTTAACCCTATGTCGGCCACAGGTTTGGCGGGTTAAGTATAATGTTGTGCGGAATAAAAAAAGGAGAAGAAAAATGTTAAATAAGATTCGCGCCTGGATTGTTGTATGGGGAGCTATGCTTTCCTTTTTTCTTATATCAGGGAGTGTCTTTGCCGCTTCGGGCAAATTCTTTATCGTCGGGATGGGCACAACTCCGGATTTAATGACCCTCCGCGCGGTACAGTGTGTGAAACAAGCCGATATCGTCATCCTTTCGGAAGAATGGGATAAGGATGCATGGAAAGATCTTATTGCAGGAAAAGAAGTCTGGTTTCTGGGTCATAGCAGCCAGATGTTCTACGGCGTTGATCCCCAAAAGTTGAAAAACCAGGCCGCAAAGGAAAAAGCCCTGCGCATGGCCCAATATCGTCAGGAAATCATCGACAAGATAAAGGACGCCGTACAGAAGGGTAAAAATGTTGCTTCTTTGCAGTGGGGAGATCCCATGATATACGGCATTACCTATTTCTTTGAGATGCTGCCCAAAGATATTCCGTCGGAAATCATCCCCGGCGTCGGAGCGTTCCAGGCGGCCAGTGCGGCGGTCAAAATGAGCCCTCCCTACGGATGGGACACCAGTTCGGTCATCCTGACCATGGCGGATTGGTCCGGTCGCGCCGACACCAACGAGAAACTGATGGCGACGCAAACCTCCATGATATTTTACACCATGCATCTGAATTATCCGCAGCTCTTTGAACAACTCCAGCGTCATTATCCTGCCGACACACCGGTTGCCGTGGTCAACCATGCCGGTGATCGGGAACGCCAAAAAGTTATTTTCAGTACGGTAGGACGTTTTCTGAAAGAAATAAAATACCAGGAACTGCCCGATGAAGCCCATATGCTGCTGGTTGGAAAATTCCTGAAAGTCGGGCAGGCCCGTAAAGAAGGATTGGCCGGCGGTAAATATATAGAAGAGAGGCACGGTAAAGTGAAAGGAGAAGAGCAGTAGCGTGTCGATGAATTCAATACGTTAATATTCCGGGAGGCGGTTGTGGAAATAAAGTGTAAGATATGGATTGAGAAAGACGACAAGGTAATTTTCGGCAAAGGCCGGGATAATATTCTTAAGACGCTAGACGAACAACAAAGCCTGAATGCGGCGGCCAAAGAGCTGCAAATGTCCTATCGTGCGGCCTGGGGAAGATTAAAAGCTTCCGAAAAACGGATGGGCATCAATCTGGTTGAAACCGACAAAAAGGATAAATCCATGCGTCTCACTCCGCTGGCCCGCACCATCATCGAACGGTTTGAAAAGCTGGAAGAAGATGTAGAAAAGCTTTTGCACACGGCTGATCAGGATTTCCGGAAATTGACGCGCGACGACAGCCCATAATCCATTCTATTCAGACGAAAATGTTGTGAATAAAAAAATGATTCCTCATGAAGAATGAACATTTTCAAAGACATTATTTCACGGTCATCGTTTTTGTTTTCTGTTGTTTGATTCAATCGACGCAGGCGGTTCAGAGCGTTGCGGAGGAAACAAACATATATTTTATCGGTGAATTGTTTGAATGGCGGGAATTTGTTCATCATGACCGTTTATTGAAAGAAACCGGACCCCGGTTCGGCATAGGATGGAACCACGACGTTCAATTTTACAACGACCATCTTGTTTTCAAACCGCGGATTGAAATCATCGGAGGGCGCGTCGACTATGAAGGGTCTACGCAATCCCATGTTCCTTTAGAATCCGATACGGATTATTATGACGGGAAAGTGGAGTTTGATCTCGGATGGCGATACGCATCGTTAAAGAAATATTCCATTGAACCGTTTGTCGGAGCGGGATTACGCGGATGGTACAGAAAAATCCATGATGCTGCGGCTGACGACAAGATAACACAGGCGAAAGGCTATCCGGAAGAATGGCGCTCTGCGTACTTTCGCGTTGGTTTGCGAGGCGCTCTGGCGCTTGCTGAAAAAACACTTTTATTTGCTGAAGTTGGAAGCAAATTCCCGGTGTACAACCAAAACAAGGCCCGTTTTGATGAGTCGGACCTGGGGCCGGATGTTACATTCAGCCCCGGCAATCAGCCGTCCTGGTTTGCCGAAGCGGGCGTCCAATACAAACCTTTCCGGGCGGGTATTTACTACGATAGCCTGCGTTTTTCAAAATCCGATAATGAACATTCACGCGGCACCATTTACTATCAGCCCCAAACAGAAGCGGATATGTATGGCATCCGGGTCGGCATCGTATTTTGATTTTGCTCCAACCATAAGAGAGATTGGACCATAAAGCATTGCCGAAGCATGACAAAAAATTCTATGCCGTTTCCACCCGGCAAGGCACGTAACGATGCATGGGCGTTCCGAACTGATCGCGGTTGGTATTTTTAGTCAAACGATTCACGTTGGCGCCGAATTTCTTTCCGTTGTAAATCAGACCGAAACCGTGCGGTATAACGACGTGCCCGGGGCGCGCCGTCTCCGTGATTTCCAGCTCGATTTTTTCGCTGCCGGCTTCCGTCGTAACCCGGACCTGCTGTCCGTCTTTCAGATTCAATGATGCCGCGTCATCCGGATGCATGGCCAGCGTGCAGGGACGCTTGCCTTCATTCCACGCGGGATCGCGCATCAGCGTGTTGGCGTTCATGGAGGTATGCCGCCCCGCCATGAGCACCAGCGGAAATTCTGCGGGCATAACGAGCGCCGCTTTTTCTCTCGCAGCGTCAATGCTTTTCAGTTCATCCAGTAATTCCGGAATGTAGAGATTGATTTTGCCGTCGGGTGTTTTGATTTCCGCAACGTTATTCCCTTCATCGGCCTTTCCCACCCAGAGGCCTTCCGGATGATCTAAAATTTTCTGGAAAATTTCTTCGCCCAGCGTTGCTCCCGGCGTGAATCCGGCTCTGGCGGCATTGGTCTGGAAGGATTGAGGCGCGACCTGTAACATTCCCCACAGGGCGGCGAGGTGAACGGACCCCATCGCCTTGCCCAGTGTTTTGCCCAAAATAAACGGCATGGCTTTCATCGCCTTCGGTTCCGTCATTGCATATTCCATCAGGGCCTGTCCGAAGGTGGCATGACTTTGTTCGGCTGCTTTATAAAGTTTTTCCGGAATCGGCGGAATCAGTCCCAGCTTGTCCGCCAGCCGCAGATCGATTTCTCCCTGTTCCAGCGGTTCGCCCTCAGGGACGATGATCGGTCTGCGCATCTGAAAGAATATCCCCGGATAGGTAATGGGAAAGAACGTGCCGTCCCAGGATTCGTAGCCGGAACGGGAAGGCAGGACATAATGGGAAAGCGCGGCCGTTTCCGTCATGGCCAGTTCAACCGTCACCAGCAGATCCAGTCGCTGAAATGCTTTTTCGTACGCCGTCGTGTCCGCGTAGGACCGCAGCGGATTCAAACCGGAAACCAGAACTGCGCGCAGTCTTTCGGGATGATCGGAAAGGATTTCTTCCGGCATGACGTTGGGAGGAAAGCATCCGCAAACCGGGAAGGAATTGGTGGTGACCGTTCGCCAGATTTTGGGGTTCCGTTCATCGGAGTTGGGACCGAAGGGCACGATGTGACCGGGAATGATGTTGCCGCCGGGGACGCAGAGCCTGCCGCAGATGGCCTGCAAAATAACGATCAGATAGGAATTCAAGCCGCTATGTCTGCCCATGAAAATACCGAGATCGTAACGCAAAGAGGATTTTCGCGTGGCGTACGCTTGGGTGACCTTGTACACCTGATCAAAATCGAGTTCGCAGACGTTGAGCGCGGCGCGGACGTCGAAATTTTCAAACAGCGCTTTCACTTCGTCGAAGCCCGATGTGTGATTCTCCATGTAATCTTTATTCGTCCAGCCTTCCTTCAGAATGATGGCGATCATGGATTTGAGCAGAAGGGCATCCGTGCCGGGGCGGATTTGAAGATGGATATCCGCGATCTTCGCGGTTTCGGATACGCGGGGGTCGACGACAATTAATAACTTTTCCGGATCTTTGGAAAGACGCTGCAGATGCCGCGGCGCCTGCGGGATCTGGTGGCTCTGCATGCCGTTCCAGCCGAAGATCAGCAGAACGTCCGTATTCATGACATCCGGACCGTCGTGCAGATATTGTTTCCCGTGCGTGCGTCCGCACACCCAGAACGCGCCGGCAAACTCCTGGGCCAGGGCGCTGTACTGGTACTGCGAACCCAGTCCTCGCATCAGCGAGACACCAAACGCGACTTCCAGGTGGCAGCTCTGGTTGCCGCCGCCCATGTAGGCAAAGGAGCGCGGTCCGTGCTGACCGATAATGTTTTTGAGTTTGGCGGCAATTTCATCCATGGCCTGATCCCACGAAATCCGCTCGAATTGATTGCCGACTTTTTTCAAAGGGTATTTCAAACGGTCGGCGTTATGCTGGTGAAACGCGACATTCATGCCCTTGCGGCAAAAGTATCCTTCACTTTTAGGATTGGATTTGTCCGGTTTGACCTTGACGATGCGGTTGTTGTCCACTTCGATTTCCAGACCGCAATTTTGCGCGCACAGAACGCATCCGGTTTTGTATAGGGTTCCCATGATGATTGCCCTCCCTGCTTGGTTTAATGTTCACCGTTTCGTTAGTCCTGGATTTCCCGGTCCCGAATTTTCCGGATTAAAGTCCGTAAGGTTTCCTGCTCGTTTTTGGTTAATTTCCTCAGAAATTCCCGGTTGGCTTCAACAATCAACCGAACCGCTTCCGCCCCGGTGGTTCTGCCCGACTGCGTCAAATGAAGTTTAATGGATCGCCGATCATCGGGATTACCCCGGCGTTCAATGAGTTGCGCCGCGGCCATGCGGTCGATAAGTCCCGTCAGGGTTGCGCTGTCCAGGCCGGTGCGTTTTCCCAGTTCACTGGACGTAATCTGATCTTCGTTATTCAAAAATCCCAGAATCAAGGCCTGGACCGGTGTAATGTTGAGCGGGGCAACCTTCTGAGCCAGAAAACGGTTTCCGAACTGATTGGCTTTGGCCAGTTGAAAAAAAATACAATCATCCGGTTTCAAAATTCTCTCCCCCTATATTGCTTGTTTGCAATTTACTTGTATGCAAGCATAATGAGGGAAGAACGTTTTGTCAAGCGGAAAACGTCGAACGTGCGCCGTTATAAAAATTTGCGGTCCGGACATTGATGTTTGTATTCATCCGCGCAGACAGATTCTTTTTATTTCATAAGCTGACTCAAAGTCATTTATCCATGAAGTAATCGAAAAAATTTAATTTGACCCAAAGTCATTTGCGCGGAGAGCAGTCATGTCAATTTTGATAGAGGTTGAATCTTACAGCGCTTTTCTGTTATGTCAAAAATGACATAACAGATTGATTTTATTAGCATTTTGCCGTTGACAACGATCTTGCCCTCATGTATAAAGAACACGCAGTTAAAGCGTTATTCTCTGGAAAAACGTTGTGCTCTACCAAATCATGGTTGTTCTCAAAGGCTTTTTCCTGAAAAGACAAGAAATGCGTCAATAACTGTATGCTGGATTCTTAGAGCACGAAAAGAATATTAGAAATTCTGATGAAAGGAGAAAATTTCATGAACGTCAGCCGAAGAAGTTTCTTGAAGATTTCAGGCGCCGTGGCGGCGGTCAGCGGTTTGGGTATCAGTCTGAAGTCCATATCCGCGCATGCCCAGGAACTGAAAATAAAATACGCTAAAGAAACTACCACCGTTTGTCCCTATTGTTCCGTCGGATGCAGCATCATCGTATCCGTGCAGGACGGCAAGGTGATCAACACAGAAGGTGATCCCGACAGCCCCATTAACCGAGGCGCGCTTTGCAGCAAGGGCGGCTCGATTTACCAGATGGCCGTCAATGAAAACCGCTTGGGCAAGCCGCTGTATAGAGCGCCGTTCGCCACAGAATGGAAGGAAGTTGAATGGGAATGGGCCATTGAAGAGATTGCCAAGAAAGTTAAAAAAAGCCGCGATGCAAGTTTCAAGAAACAGAATGCCAAGGGCGAAGTGGTTAACCGCACGGAAGGCATCGCTTCTGTAGGAAGCGCGGCGATGGATCTTGAAGAATGCTTCACGTATCAAAAATTCTTAAGGGGGTTGGGTCTGGTCTATATTGAACATCAGGCCCGTA
>DAOPVC010000008.1:0-51277 GCA_035350895.1 Smithella sp.
GCAATATCTTCCAGTCGGATGCGCCGATTGCCATGATCCAGGCGGTGCGCGCCGTCGTTCATGACCATGAAACTCCGAAAAAGGCTTTCGAGCTCTACAAAAGTTTGAAAAAGAAATGCTGAAACGGAACTCTTATTCATTATCATATTGCCATGTCGACCGAAGGGAGAAATCTTCTAAAGCAATATTATCAAAAAAAGATTTCTGATCGATTTGCTCCCCGAAATGAAATGAAGGATGTTGTAAACTTATCAATATTAACCCCAATCCCGCGCGCTTCAAGATCACGGGATAATATTGTACTTACAAAAATGATTTTTATCCCACATGGCTACGTAGGTGGGATAATTCGACTTGCAAATATCACAGAGTTCCTCTTGTGATATTTGTCCTGCCGGATAGTCTGGCGGGAGAGTTCGTCCCTCAGATTTCAATACGATACACCCTTGAAATCTGAGACTCACTAAGTTTCATCAGGTCTCATTATGAAAGTCGCGTACTGGTATAATAATAAAGATATCCGCATCGAAGACGTTCCGACACCGAAACCGGGGGTGAAGGAAATGCTGGTAAAGGTCATGTCCTGCGGCATTTGCGGCAGCGACATTGTCGAATGGTACCGGCTGCCTCGGGCGCCGCTGATTCAGGGACATGAAGTAGGCGCCCGAATTGTGGCCGTCGGAAAATCCGTAAAGAAATACAAACCCGGCGATCGCGTATTTATCGCTCCCAAAGTGCCCTGCATGAAATGTTATTACTGCCGGAACGGACACTATCCGCAATGTGCCGAGATTAAAGAAAGGCTGCCCGGTGGTTTTGCCGAATACATTCTTGTTCCGGAGATGTTAATAAAAAACGGAACGTATCTGTTGCCCGACAGCATTGATTATGATCAAAGCACATTCATCGAACCGCTCGCCTGCGTCGTCCGCGCGCAAAGGCTCGCCGGTGTGAAAAAAGGACAAACGATTTTGGTTATTGGCTGCGGTATGTCCGGCTTGCTCAACATAAAACTGGCCGCAAGCAAAGGATGCAAAATCATCGCCGCCGACATCAACCGGAAGAAATTGGATGTTGCCCGGGAAATGGGCGCCGATATTGTAATCAACGCGGCCGATAATATTTCAAAATGCCTGACGGAACAGACCGGCAGAAAAGCCGATATTGTTTTTTTATGCGCTTCTGCAGATTCCGCCGTAGAACAGGCCTGGCAAGGCGTGGACAAAGGCGGCGTGGTTGTGCTCTTCACCGTTCCGGGACCGGACAAGAAAGTGGTCGTTCCGATCAACGATTTCTGGATGAAGGAAATTACCATCCTGACTTCTTACTACTGCGGTCCGCCCGATATTATTGAAGCGATAAAATTAATAGAATGGCAAACTGTTTCCGTGGAGGATCTGATTACACACCGGATTCCTTTAACGGATATCGTCAAAGGGTTTCAACTGGTCGTTGACGGACGAGAATCCATCAAGATCATTATTAAGCCGCAGGATCCGACGGCCCTTTAAATTCATTTTAATTGGCGGTTGCTTCTTTAATCGTCTGCGCCACTTTTTTATCCTCAAAAAGTTTTTCGATGGCATCGGACAGAACCATATCAGCCTGCTGCCCAAGAATGTTTTCAGAAAACAAAACATGTTCCTGGGTATAAATGCTTTTTACGCGGGTTCTGTACAATATCCTGCCCCGGGCTGCATCCGCGATAACAACGGCCAGTGTCATATTCGTATTGTAGGAATTCGTCAGATTTCCTTTTCGACAGATGATCTCCAGCTCTTCTATATTGCCACCGATGAGAATGCCGGCATTCCCCATCGGAATTTTATCCTCTTTCAAATCCCATGGCTCATTGATCTCGGCAATCCGATATCCGGCTTTCTTCAAATATTGCTTTATCCCATGGGCGACAGCCTTTGTCGGCTTGACATTGCGGGGGAAAACCAGAATCTTTGCGCCATTGTTTTGAATCACGCGACCGATGACGAGCGGATCATCAATCTGACGCACATCTGTGAATTCAGCGACGGCAACAGAGCCTGATGCCTGTCCGGCAACTTTCAAATAAGCGGGAATGACCGACATCTCCCCGTCATAGTACATATTGACACTGTAGAGTCTCGGCCCGGCGCACCCCGATAGACAAAAGACAGAAAAGATCGTCATGACGGTGAAAAGACGATAGATCGGCTTAAGATTCATAAAGGCTCCCTTAATTGTCATCAAGCTGAATCACGAAACTTGATTTTTTTCTTTTTAATTTTGAACGATATATAATATAATTACTGCAATTTGGCAAAGTAAAATATGGGAAGCATTGATAACCTTAACCATTTTTCTAACTCAAAAAATCTAAGGAGGGCACTATGACGGAAGCAACCCAACAAGCTTTATGCGGACTGAGAGACCTGACCATGATCAAATGGTATGTAATTCCCCTTCTGGCTATTGTCTGTTATATTTACACAAAAGAAATAAAGTTGGCGCGCCAAACCAAAAACTGGAACGCCGTCCTGGCCGGATTGACTATTTTCGGCGTGGATTTCTTCAACGAAACATGGAACGGATGGGTAATGTATCTGACGCAACGTTCCGCTTTCTGGACAACTCCCGGCGATACCGCCCTGCGGACCCTGGTGGGTTGGAATATTGAAATCATGTTCATGTTTCTAATCCTGGGCATTATTTATTACCACACCTTGTCAGAAAGCACGAAAGAGAAAATACTGGGCATTCCTGAAAAATGGTTCTGGGCCATTGGTTTCAGCGCCTTCTGCGTTTTTGTCGAATGCCTGCTCAACATCGGAGGCCATCTGGTCTGGGAATACCCGTTCTGGTATCTATCCTTCAAGGGCGTCTGGCTTATTTTCCTGATTGGCTATTTCCACTTTTTCTGTTTCGCCATTCTGGTCATCAGCCTGAAATCCATGAAGGCCAAGCTGACGACCGTTGGCATCATCTACGCGGTGCCGATCATTATGAACGTGCTGGCTTTCGGGTTCTGGGGCTGGAATTACTAAAGGTTAAAGCGCAACATAGTCGTCAAGGACCTTATTATATTTTTCGTGAATCATTTTGCGGTCGAATTCCCAGAATTCGGCAAGCATTCTGGTTTGCTCTTCCTTGTCAAAATATTCCTGACAAGGATAAAAAAAATGTTTATCTTCCTTTTCGATATGTTTGGGATAAAAGTTGCCCAACTGCCTCGCAGCATCAATAATCCGGGGTAATTCATCCTGATTGCCCTGCAGGTATTTATTTTTTGCCGCGACCAGCGCGGCCGTTGTTTTTCTGCCCCAGACATGCTCATCAAGCAGTTCCTGCATGATTTTCTTCAATTCGGGAGTAAGGTCTTTTTTTGCCAGATCTCTGAAAAGAATTTCCTCTTCCTTGCCATGATGCGTTCGGTCAGCATAAACACGGATGAAATCAACGGCCATATCAATAATCAGCGGGTTAACCTTTCGGGTCTTTTCCACGTGATCCATATGACGCATCATCGAAGCAAGCATTTTTTCAATCAATCTGTGTTCCCACATTAAAGGACCGATGGGTTTCATAGTTCTGTCTCCTTTTTTGAATTTGCGGTATTTCATTTATACCATGAATCAGATTTTTTTTCATCGCTTGAATATTCAATGATGGATATATGTTGCATCGCTGTTTCATTTCTGGTAATTTTTTAAAATGATATTTGACTGAAAAGGATTTGACTTCCTCGTAAAAAGCCGGATATTAGAAACCGGATTTAATGTGCCGCGTTTTTATTCAGAATAACACGGCATAATTAAATCTTCACGATCAACGCTGCCATGAGAAAGAAGATTGATGATGTTTTTAAAAAGAATACCGCTGTTGATACTGTTTTGTTTAATTTTAATTTTTTCCTGTCAACAGGCCAACGATCCCGATCCGAAAGATAAGAAGCTCCATGTCATTGCCACAATTTTCCCCGTTTACGATTTCGCCCGCAATATCGGCGGTGATAAAATCAACATTAAAATGCTCCTGCCGCCGGGAACGGACGCTCACCATTACGAGTTGAGGCCTGAAGATATCGTCAAAGTCACAAAAGCCGATGTTTTCCTTTTTACCAATTTCGAACTGGAACAGTGGGCCTATAAAATTATCAAGGCCGCCGATAAAAACACCAATATGCTGGCGGTGGAAACCGGTAATGGCGCAATTTTACTGCCGCTTGATCAAGAGAACGACCATCATGACACGCATGAAAATCATGACGGGCATGTATCCCGGTTTGATCCGCACATCTGGCTGGATATGGATAACGCGCAGAAGATGGTGGATAATATCACGGAAGCTTTCATTCAGAAAGATCCGCGCAACAGCGACTATTATTTAAAGAATGCCGGTGACTACAAACGTAAATTGACGAACATGGATCAACAGTATCGAACGGCGCTCGCCGCATGCAAAACGAGGACGGTTCTGCATGCCGGACACTGGGCCTTCGCCTATCTGACTGCAAGATACCATCTGCAATATATCGCGGCTTACAATGTTTTTGCCGACGCAGAACCGGCACCGCAACAGATTTTTGTTTTAATCGATCAGATCAAGAATGAAAAAGTGTCTCATGTCTATTATGAAGACATGATGAACCCCCGCCTGGCAAAAACAATCGCCAGCGAAACGGCCGCTGGTTTGTTAAAACTCAATAACGGACACGATATCAGCAAAGCGGATATAAACAAGGGAGAATCATTTCTCTCATTAATGGAAAAAAATCTGATCAATTTGCAGAAAGGATTGCAATGTCCGAAACAATAATCAGCATTGAGAATCTTTCTTTCTGTTATCAAGGAACGGAAGCCATCAGCGATATTTCGTTCGTTGTCAACCCAGGCGATTATCTGGGAATTGCCGGTTCCAACGGCTCCGGCAAAAGCACTCTCATCAAAAATATTCTCGGTATTCTTGAACCGCAGAAGGGAAACATCAGACTCTTCGGACAGCCCTTAACCTCTTTTAATCAATGGCACAGAATCGGTTACTTGCCGCAAAGAATCAACGCGCTGAATTACCACTTTCCCTGTACCGCTGCGGAAATTGTGCAACTGGGAATAAAGAAACGAAATCCGGCCGCTTTGAAAACCATCCTTGCACAGATGGGGATAGCTCATCTTGCCGGCAAGCTCATCGGTGAATTATCTTACGGCGAACAACAAAGAGTGATGCTGGCGCGGGCCTTAATCCGGAAACCGGATTTGCTGATCTTTGACGAACCGACGACCGCCCTGGATCCGGAAACGAGAGATGTTTTCTATACGCTTACGGAAGAGGTGAATCGAACCGGGACAACGGTTGTTCTGGTCACGCATGATACCGGCATTATCGGGAAATACGCCCGTAACCTCCTTTATATGGATAAGAAAATAATATTTTTCGGAACGTTTGAGGACTTCTGCGCCTCAGCGGATATGACCGGATTTTTCGGACCAAACAGTCAGCACGTCATTTGTCATCAGCACGATAAAAAGAGAAATGGCCTCACATGGAATTAAGCAGCATTCTCAATTATGAATTTGTACAGCGCGCATTTCTGGGAGGCATCCTGATTGCCGCCATCGCTTCCATTCTGGGAGTGTTTCTTGTTTTACGCCGTTTCTCGCTCATCGGTGACGGTCTTTCCCATGTTACGTTCGGAAGCGTTGCCGTAGTCATGCTGCTGGGCGTCAGTCCGACTTACATTACACTGGCAGCGCTGCCTCTGGTGATGTTGTCTTCTCTGGCCATTCTGAAACTGACCCAGTCAAAGCGCATTCAGGGAGATGCGGCCATCGGCATCGTTTCCTCCATCGGAATTGCCGCGGGCATTATCCTGGCCAGTTTATCCGGCGGGTATAATCTCGATTTATTCAGCTATCTTTTCGGAAATATCCTCACAGTCACTCATACGGAGATATTGCTTTCACTGATCGTTTTTTTTACCGTCGTGGCCACAATCGTATTGTTCTATGACGATCTTCTTGCCCTGACATTCGATGAAGAACTGGCCCTGACCATGGGGGTGAAAACAAAGAGAATCAATATGATTCTTTTTCTACTTACGGCGGTTGCCGCTGTTCTGGCTATGAAAGTCGCCGGCATCATGCTTGTTTCAGCAATGCTTATTATTCCTCCCTTAACCGCTTTGCAGTTATCTCTCGGGTTCCGGATGACCATGATTGCTTCTGTTTTATTCTCAATATTATCGGTAACTTTTGGGCTTATCCTTGCTTTTGTGTTGAATTTACCGGCAGGAGGAACTATAGTGCTCCTGAACATATTCTTTCTTTTACTGGTTTTCGGCGTTAAAAGAATAATGTCTTCAACCCGTTAGACGATTTATACCCATACGGGGCTTTCGAAGCAATAGAAACGAAGCTCATCACGGAGGCAGACAACTACATTTCTAACGAGGTAAAACAGATGGCTCTTACCTTTCAGGAGCATCGCTGGAACATCATTTTTATTGTAGCGTTGATTTGCGGCATGGTTTTTCCCCAGGGCCTGCACGTCGGCAGGATTCTGATTCTTCCCGCTTTAATGATCATTATAACCATTACCTTGCTGAGATTTCCCCGCGGTTTCTTCCGTCATCCCGGATCTCTTTTTTATTCTTCCATAAGAGGTAATCTTCTGAATTATCTCGTGCTGGGAAATTTCATTATCCTGACGGGCGCTTTTCTGATTCAGAAACAGGAGCTTTGGGCAGGCATGGTTCTGGTTGCCGCGATGCCGTCATCACTGGAAATCATTCTTTTGGGCATCTTATTGCGCATCGAAAAAAATTACGTTTTTACGTCCATTGCGGGAACGTTTTTCGGAACGTTGTTCATCATACCGCTGGTCGGTTTGTGCTTTTTTAAATATATCAACCTGAATTATTGGAATATCATCGTTCTGATCCTGTGCCTGATCGTCCTGCCGCTGGTGATTTCACGGCTGGCCGTGGAAAAAGAATGGGATCATGTTATCAAAAAACATGAAGATGCGGCGCTCGACTACTGCTATTTTACAGTTTTTTACGCCATAACGGCCAACAGTAGAATTTTCCTCATGAATCCGTCGATAGAACTTGTCATGATCGCCTGCATAGCGTTTACCAGCACGTTCGTCTTTTATTTCCTCATCCGGAAAATCGGACTCTATTTTCACGGGCAGGAAAACAAAGTTAATTTTTTTATACTTTTGGGAACCATGAAGGATTGTGGTCTGGCCGGAGGCATAGCCCTCACCCTGTTTAATCAGGAGGTCGCCGTTCCCACGTTAATTTTTGCCGTTTTCACGTTCGTTTATATCAACTGGCTCAGATACAAGGCGAGGAACGTTGGCGGCGAAAATCAAACACCATAAAACATGTTATGAATTTGACAAATTCAAAACATGAATTATTATAAGAGCAACATAGATTAGACCGTGTTGATGGCATCCTGAGAGGCTTTGCTATCCGGATGCAGTGCCGGGATAAAAAGATTTTTACTTTTCCCGCAATTCAGCGGGAAAATAAAGTTTTTAAAAAAGGAGATTGAACATGGCTATATTATTACCGGAACTCCCCTACGCGAAAGATGCTTTGGCGCCTGTGATCAGTGCCAACACTCTGGATTTTCATCATGGCAAACATCACAAAGCTTACGTGGACAACTTAAACAAATTCATTGCCGGAACCGACCTTGAACAAAAATCACTCGAAGACATCATCACAACAACCGTTAACGACTCTTCCAAGACCGGAATATTCAACAACGCCGCTCAGGTATGGAATCACTCCTTCTACTGGCAGTGTCTGAAAAAAGCGGGAGGAGGCGTTCCCACCGGCAAAATCGCGGAAAAAATAAATGCCGTATGGGGAAGCTACGAAAAATTTGTCGAAGAGTTAAAAAACGCCGGCGCCACCCAATTCGGCAGCGGCTGGGCCTGGCTTGTTTTAGACGGCAATCAGTTGAAAATAACGAAAACGGCCAATGCCGACACGCCTTTAGCCCACGGTCAAAAGGCGCTTTTAACCATCGATGTCTGGGAGCACGCTTATTATCTGGATTATCAAAATCGCCGACCGGATTATCTGGCCGCGGTTATTCAAAATTTAATTAACTGGGACTTCGTGAATGCAAATTTAGCAGGCTAGAAATTATTTCCTGCGTTTTTCCGGCATGAAATAATTTCGTTAACGCACTGGAAAACTGGACTGATTGTTTAATAAGAATCAAGTTGGACAAAGAAAAGGAGGCAGAATAAATGCCTCCTTTTTATATTTTATCCGAACAGGCAATAACGGTTATTTTTTCTTATCAACTCTGAGCTTGAGTTCTTTTCCGACTTTAAAAAAGGGCAGTTTTTTGGGTTCAACCTGGATTTTAGTACCGGTTTTCGGGTTTCTTCCCGTGTAGGAACCGTATTTTTTCACGACGAAACTGCCGAAGCCTCTGATTTCAATACGGCCATTTTTCTTCAATTCGTCGGTAAAACCCTTGAAGATAAGATTTACAACATCAATCGCCTTTTTTTCCGTCAGATTTAACTTAGTGCTTAAAGCTTCAATAAGATCGGATTTGTTCATACCCCCTCCTTCGTACTGATGGCAACGCATAATTACCAGATAACAATATAATTTTTATCTTTTCTATGGCTGAATTTATTATTTATTTTTCGGTGAAAGTCAAGAAAATTTTACCTTTTTGAGCTTTGTGCATCATCCAGAAGCTGTTTGACTTCTTTGGTCGTCAAATGCCGCCACTCGCCTTCTTTCAACGTGCCCAACGTGAGATCACCGATCGCTTCACGCACCAGATGGGCAACTCTGTAGCCAATTTTCTCAAATCCTCTACGGATAATTCTGTTTTTTCCTTCCCTCAGCGTCAGACGCAGCCAGCAACTCCTGTCGTTATATTTTTCCACTCTGAGATTTTCCGGCTTGAAAAAATCATCGTCAACTTTAATGCCCTTGCTTAATTGTTTCAATTCTTCCCTGGATAAACGTCCCTGAATTTTGACTTTGTAAATTTTGGGTTTCTGAAAACGGGGATGCTGAATTTGCTGCGAAAAATTTCCATCATTCGTCAGAAGCAGCAGCCCCCTGGAATCGTAATCCAATCGTCCCACCGGATAAACTCTCTCCGGGACATCGCTCAATAAATCAACAACGGTCGGTCTTGACTGAGGATCATGAAGTGTCGTTACAAATCCGGCGGGTTTATGCAGGGCGATATAATACTTTGTTTTTTCTACGGAAATGATATTGCCGTCAATGCGGATGGTATCTTTGGCGGCGTCCGCTTTTTCCCCCAGCTTCGTCACGACAACACCGTTCACGCTGACGCGTCCCTGGGTAATCAACTCCTCGGCATGACGCCGTGAAGTGATTCCGGCAGTCGCAATAACTTTTTGCAGACGCTCTTTCATAAGTCAGAAGCTTCTTCTATCTTTTCTTCTATGCTTTCCTGTTTTGCACCATCCTGATCACATTCAATTAATTCCTGTTGCAGTTCCGATATGTCCTGATCCTGCTCCAAAAGTTCCTGCTGTTGCAGCTCCTGCTGCTGATGGAGTTCTTTTAACTCACGAATATTGGGCAGATCCATGATATCTTTGAGATTGAAAACTTCCAGAAATTTCCGGGTTGTTCCGTAAATGATCGGCTTACCGGGCACATCCTTACGCCCGACGATACGAATAAGCTTTCTTTCCAGAAGACCTTTAAGCGGACCGCCCACATCCACGCCGCGAATATCTTCGATTTCCGATTTAACAATCGGCTGTTTATAGGCGATGATGGCCAGAGTCTCCAGCGCCTGCGGTGAAAGCGAATGAGGTTTGGTGCTTTTGAGTTTCTTTATCCACTGACTGAGTTCGGGGCTGGTGCGGAACTGAAATCCCCCGGCAACTTCCTGCAGAAAAATCCCTCCCTGCCGCTCATTGTACTCCGTTACGAGTTGCGCGATGATTTCCTGAATGTCTTTTTTATCCATTTCGGGAAAAACAGCGCGAATTTTCTCGGGTGCCAACGGCGTGTCGGAAGCAAAAATCAAAGATTCAATGACTGCTTTTATCTTTTCCATTTACGACTCCACGGCCGGAAATATCCGGATAACTCCAAAAATAGACGTTTGATATGCCTTAATCATTCTCAATTTAATGAGTTCCAGTATCGCCAAAAAAGTATAGATGATGCGCCGGCGATCTCTTTTCCCCTGAAGCAAATCCTCAAAGGTAAGATTTTTTGTCAAGGTCAACTGATCCATAATTTCATTGATTATATCCGTCAGAGACAGTTTCTCCAAATCTATTTCCATCAAAACCTTTTTATCCATCTGTGCAATAACGCGATGGAAAGCTTCAATCAGTTCAAAAACGCCGACCTCGATGAGCTCTTCTTCATCATCCGTAGATTTTTCCGTCTCTTCAGGCAAAACTGCCGCACGGGTAAAAACATCTCTTTCCAGCAGCGGCCGGCTGCCCAGGTTTTCCGCTATTTCTTTAAATGTCTTATGCTCCAAAAGCTGTCGGACCAGTTCGGCGCGGGGATCTTCCTCTTCTTCTTCCGGCTCTTCCGGCGGCGGCAAAAGCATCCGGGATTTGATGTGAATGAGAGTGGCAGCCATGATCAGATACTCTCCGGCCAGATCCAGATTCAAGGCCTTGATCATTTTCAGGTAATCAAGGTATTGCTCGGTAATCAGGGCGACGGGAATGTTATAGATGTCAATTTCGTTCTTTTTAATCAGATAAAGAAGCAGATCCAGCGGACCTTCAAAGATATCCAGCTTAATGGCGTAATTTAAGTTTTGTTCGTTTTCCATACAAATTACCGGAAACTCTCGTGTCCGTTCGGACCCCGACAGGCATTTAGATATTCATCGCGTTACGGACTTCTTCCATCGTCTGACGGGCTATCTTTTTCGCCTTTTCATTGCCGTCTTCTATAATCGCCCCGATTTCATCCATATGACTTGTATAATAGTCCATACGCTCGTGCACGGGGCGTAATTCTTCGGCAACACGCGCGGCCAGCATTTTCTTACAGTCCGTGCAGCCGATTCCGGCTTTACGGCATTCGATATCGATCTCTTTAATTTTCTCTTGTGAAGAATACAAGCCATGAAAGGTGAACACGTTGCATATCTCAGGGTTGCCCGGATCGGTCTTTCTCATCCGCTGTGGATCGGTGAACATGGAACCTATTTTATTTTTCAAAATTTTGTCGCGATCGCCGATGTAAATGGAATTATCGTAGGACTTGCTCATTTTTCTGCCGTCGGTTCCCAGCAGCTTGGGAACACTGGTCAAAAGCGGCTCGGGAACGGGAAATATTTCTTTGTAAAGAAAATTAAAACGACGGGCGATTTCCCGGGTCAGTTCGACATGCGGAAGCTGATCAACGCCGACCGGAACTCCGTATGCTTTATACATGATAATGTCGGCGGCCT
The DNA here is from genome assembly GCA_035350895.1 of Smithella sp. Lineage (GTDB taxonomy): Bacteria > Desulfobacterota > Syntrophia > Syntrophales > Smithellaceae > Smithella. Next base: position 11,433 of record DAOPVC010000008.1, read on the forward strand.
GCAACACGGGATATCCCAGGAATCCGAAGGTCGATAAATCCTTGTTGGCCAGTTCGGTCTTCATTTCTTTGTAAGTGGGATTACGCTCCAGCCAGGCCAGCGGTGTGATCATGGAAAGCAGCAGAAAAAGCTCTGCGTGCTCTTTGACGGCCGACTGCACAAAAAGCGTGCTTTTTTGCGGATCAAGTCCCACGCTGAGCCAGTCTATCACCATACTGACGACATTATCCTTAATGCCCTCCGTGGAACTGTACTCGCTGGTAATCGCGTGCCAGTCGGCAACAAAATAAAAACAATCATATTTGCCGCTTTCCTGCAATTCAATCCAGTTTTTCAAAGCGCCATGCAGGTTGCCCAGATGCAGCTTGCCGGTTGGCCTCATTCCGCTGAGTATTCTCTTTCTCTTCAAAAACAACTCCTTTAAAGTCAAAACGAACTAAGGCCTCCGGCTATGACAAAATACGGAGGCCTTAGTTTAAATGAACCAGATGATCTGTTATTTAACTTTACCGGCCAGTTCTTTTCCTGCCTTGAATTTGACAACTTTCTTCGCGGGAATCTTAATGGCTTTGCCGGTCTGAGGATTCCGGCCTTCTCTGGCTTTTCTCTTTACGACGGAAAACGTGCCGAAGCCGACCAGAGCGAGTTTGCCGCTTTTCTTCAGTTCTTTGGTAACCGCGTCCTGAAACGTATCCAATGCTTTCCCCGCTTTGTCCTTGGTAATGCCTGCCGATTTCGCGATAACTCCGATTAATTCTGCCTTCGTCATCTTCTAAAATCCCCCTTTCATAAAATCAAATTTTTGAATTTTATTATCAACCGCTTTCACGGTCATAACCAAAGTTTCTAACATAAAACGAGTCAAGCTTACCCGCAACATGACAGGAAAATGTCCAGGCCTTCTGTGCCGTGTTTCATCAAACGCGTTTCTATATTCTGTTCAAACCTGCTTGTTCTCTGATTTGGGATGGGATCATTTCCCTCAAGTTCGCGCTACGACTAGCACAATAAAGATTAACAATCAAGGAAAAAATCTTTTATGCCTCAATAATTTCCCCGTTTTTTCAGTCGAGATTCTCGTCCTTTTCCCGTTCATCTCATGAGGTCTGCCCATCGACGGTATATTCGTTCGAGGTAAAATTTATCGGTCACCGCCCGGGAGCGTGATTCTTTACAAAAGAGAACCTTTATGTTAAAAAGCCCGCCTTAACGGATTCGGGTATGTTATGCAAAGCTCCAATGTCGAAAAAATAAAAACATGGTTTGTGTTATCGCGCCCTCCTTTTCATGCGGTTGGTGTTCTGCCTTTCATACTGGGAACGGTTCTGGCATATCAACTGAACTCCGTCTTCAGCCCGGAAATCTTTCTTCTGGGAGTTTCCGGCGTTATCCTGATCATGCTGTCGACTTACCATTCCGGCGAATATTTCGATTACCCCGGAGACGTTATTTCCAATCGTCTGCATGAAAATCTGTTTGCCGGCGGCACCCGTATTCTGCCCAACGCGAAAATATCGCCCCGGGTTCCGTTCTGGACAAGCATCGTGGCGATTATTCTGGCCGGCTTGGCAGGCATCATCCTCCAATTCGTTTTAAAAACCGGTCCCTACACACTGCTTCTGGGTTTTCTGGGAGCTTTTTCCGGTTTCTTTTATTCCACCAAACCGGTCAGGCTGGTGCAAAGAGGCGTTGGGGAAATTTTCATCGGCTTTTGTTACGGCTGGCTTCCAGTCGCTTCAGCGTATTATATCCAGACGGGAACGATTCATCCGGCCATTCACTGGATGGCCATACCCATCGGATTGACGATATTTAATGTCATCCTGCTCAATGAATTCCCGGACTATGAAGCGGATAAAGCCACCGGGAAGAAAAATCTGCTTTACCGTATCGGAAAGAAAAACGGCAATTTTATCTATGTCGTCTTTTCATTACTGGCCTCCGCGGCCATGCTTGCCTCGCCGTTTTTCGGAATTGCCTTTAAGATTATTTATTTTTATCTGCCCGTATTGATCATTTCCCTGTTCATCATTTTTATGATGTTACGCGGCAGGTACGAAGACGGTAAAACGCTTGAAAAACTATGCGCTCTGAATATCGCGGTCAATCTGGGAACATCCCTGGCCTATATTCTGGCCTGTATTTAGGTTGATCGATGCCGGCAAAAAACAAGGTCAAAGCATTTTATAATCCGCCTTCCCTGCTTTGCAGACAACTGGGCAGTTCGCTGTTGATGGCGTATCTGAACAACTGGCGGAAATACGCGGGATGGGGATTTCAATACGGTTTTAGATCCATACCGGTCGCCAACGGCGCCTGGGGTATGGGTTGCATCGGATATCCCGGACATCCGGTCTGGGAAGTCACCGGCGCCTGTAATCTCCGCTGTATCCATTGTCACGCTGTCAGCGGGAATGCCGGTGCCGATGAACTGACGACCGACGAAGGGAAACGACTGATTGACTCCATTGCGTCCGTCAGCGAATTTCGCACGTTGATTTACACGGGTGGCGAACCGCTCGTAAGACCGGATATTTTTGAGTTGCTCCGACATTCTCAAAAAGCCGGTCTGGCCAATATTATCGCAACCAACGGCACGCTAATCAACGAAGAAATGGCCTTCAAGCTCAAAGATCACGGCGTGGTTTGCAATGCCATCAGCATTGATGCCGCCGATCCATCCATTCACGATATGGTGCGCAATAAGCCGGGAGCATTTGATCTGGCGCTTCGCGCGATTGAAGCGACGAAAAAAGCCGGTATTGTCTTGCAGATTAACACCACGGCAATGGAATATAATATACCGCATCTTTCAGAGCTGATTGATTTTACAGATCGAAATGGCGCCGCCATCATGCTCATGTATCAATTGGTTGCCGTGGGTCGCGGAGAAAAAATTGAAAAAGCCACGTTAAAGAAAAGCGCCAATAAGTACTTGAGCGAACTGATCGCTGAAAAACAAAGAACCGCGAAAACAATTATCGAGCCGGTTGCCGGTCCGCAGTACTGGCCTTACATCCTGGAGAAAAAAGGAATCAAAGAGGGATGGAGACTCGAACTGGCCAGCAAGGTTTTTCACGGCTGCGCGGCGGGACGGGGATTTGTCTATGTTAAAGCTAACGGCGATGTGTGGCCGTGCCCCTTTGTGGAAGTCAACGCCGGCAATATCCGCGACCGGAGTTTTCAGAGCATTTATAGGGAATCCCCGGTCTTTCAAAATTTACGCCGGAGAGAACAAACGTTAAAAGGACTTTGCGGTGAATGCAATTACAAAACCGTCTGTGGCGGTTGCCGGGGGCGCGCTCTGGCCTACAGCGGAGATTATCTGGCGGAAGATCCCAGATGCTTTATCCGTGAACGGAAAAAAATCTAGTTTGGGTTTGTCAACCAAGACAAGGAGGCTCGTATGAACGCGACGGAAATAAATAAGGACTCATTCATTGAATTGCTTAAAAATCCCAATGACAAATCGTTTGTCATGCTGAATCTGCTGAAATTTAAAAAAGACGGCGGCCGGAAATCGTATGTCCGCTATATGAAAGAAGCCACCCGATTTGTGGAAGGCGTCGGCGGAAAACTTTTATTATTCAGCAGGCCGAAAGAACTGCTCAACGGAACAGAGACCTGGGATCTGTTAATGCTGGTTCAGTATCCATCCCGTAAAGCTTTTATTGAAATGACCGGCAATCCCGAATATATGAAAATCCACGCCTTTCGCGAAGAGGCGCTGGAAAGGGCCGTTCTTTACGCCACCGACGAGATATCCCCGCGTGAGCTCATGCAGGAATGAATGAAAAGAATTTATTTTTTAAGCAGCAAATACAATTCGCCTTTTTCTTTGAGCGTGCCGGCGGTGTATTCCGCTTTTTCCCCGAAACCGCAGAAAAGATCCACTCGGCCGGGACCTTTAATATCTGATCCTTTATCTTGATTTAGAACAAAGCGGAAAAAATCAACTCTTTCTTTCATCTTTCCTTCTTCATCGAAAACAGGTTTGCGCAGACGGATAAAGGCCAGCGCTCCTTCCGGAAAAAAGTCCGGATCTGTTGCGATTGTCCTGCCCGGAGTCACCGGTTCGCCTAAAGATCCTACCGGTTCCTTATCAACAAAACGAAAGAATATATATCTCTCATTGTGGCTTAAGGCATCATATATTTCCTGATCGCTCTTTCCTCTCAAAAACAAATATCGATAAGAAGCTTCATTTCTTTTTATTTTACCGCTTTCCAGCATGAATTTAGTTACGTTGCCAAATGGTCTGCCATTATCCTGCGCGAAACCAACCGTCAAAAGATTGCCGTTTTCCAGCTTGATTTTGCCGGACCCCTGTATGTGCAGAGAAAACAAATCCACCGGATCCGATACCCAGAGAAGCTCCAGGTTCTTTCCCCTGAGCACACCGTCAACATCAATTTCCCGGCGGCTGTAATAGGGAACAAATTCGTCATCCTCCATCCGGCCGACCTTGCTTCCTTTTCGAATCAAATCAGGCGGCGTCCGGTAAAGCGGATATCTGTATTTTTCAGTACGTTGCAGTGAACCTTCCAGAAGGGGTTCATAATAACCGGTAAAGAGGACACTGCCGTCCTCATCCGACCCGGCAACTCGATAAACATCATATTCTTCTGCAATTTTTTTTGCTAAATTGTCCGGACTCCCCGCTGTGCGTAAAAGCGAGCGAAAAGCAATCAGTGTTTCTTTCAATTGCCGCGCGTCAACATCCCTGTCGTCTATCCGATAAACTTTATTACGTCCCCTGCCCTCGTAAAAACGGATGCTGCGATCAATAGCCGTCTCCAGCGATGCGGGCTCCAGATCATCCAGAAAGACGATTTCCGCAGGGTCTGCGGGCACCAAGGATTCGAAGGTTTTTAACGAAGGATGGGAAGCTGCACGCATGCACCCGCCGAGAAAAATCGTCATGATGATAAACAGCAATATTTTCAGTGAATATTTCATAGCTCGACAATCATCGCCGTTTCATCGCAGTAATCCGGATATTTGGAGCAACGGAAACAATCCGACCAGATTTTTTCCGGAAGAAGATTCCGGTCGATTTCCTTGAATCCCAGTCTGGCAAAAAAATCTTTTTTATAGGTCAGAGTAAATACCTTGAAAAGCCCCAGTGTAATCGCTTCGGAAATGCAGGCCTCGACGAGTTCACGCCCCACGCCTTTTTGCCGATGATCTTCATCGACATAAAGAGATCTTATTTCCGCGAGATTTTCCCAGATAATATTCATCGCGCAAATACCAATGATTTGAGACGAATTTTCATCATAACAGACGAAAAAATCACGCAGAGAATTATAAATATCCATCAGGGAGCGCGGCAGCATTTCACCTTTCCCCGACGATACATTGATCATGCGGTGAATGGTTTTCACATCGTCAATACGCGCTTTCCTCAGCATTTTTGCTCTCCTGGTGATTTAATTTTATGCGCCCGGGCGTTATGGAGCATTTCCCGCGCATGCTCTCTTGTTGTCGGCGTAACATCAACCCCGCCGAGCATTCTGCTCACTTCCTCGATTGTCTGTTCGTGGTCAAGTTCATGCACGGACGTGATGGTCCTGCCTTTTACAACTTTTTTGGAAACATACAAGTGTTTTTCACCAAAGCAGGCGATTTGCGGCAAATGCGTTATACAGATCACCTGGTGTTTGGCGGAAACCTCCTTCAACTTCCTGCCGACAATTTCCGCCACCGCGCCGCCGATACCATTATCCACTTCATCAAAAATAATCGACGACACGGAACCGGTGCTCGACAGAACATTTTTCAAGGCCAGAATGATTCTCGACAATTCACCGCCGGAAGCGACCTTATTCAAGGGTTTTGTTTCTTCGCCTTTATTGGCCGAGAGATAAAATTCGATTTCATCCATTCCTTTCGGTCCGAAATTTTCAGCGGTATTTTCCTGTTGTTTAATGCTGACAGAAAAAGATGCGTGCGGCATATTCAGCGCGTGAATTTCTTTTTCCACCGCGTCTGTCAATTTTTCCGCCGTCTGTTTTCTCATCCGGGACAGCGTCAGGGCATCCCGTCTTAAAACGCCTTTGATCTTTTCCTGTTCCTGGTTCAGCTTCTCCAATTCCTCTTCCAGGGAGACAACCGTTTTCAGAGATTCTTCGATCTCCGTTTTTTTGTTCAGCACAGCGTCCAGAGATCCGCCGTGTTTCCGTTTTAGACGATTTAACAATTCCAGACGTTCCTCTATCGCAGCAAGCCTGTCGGCGTCGAAAAAAAGACTCTTGCTGTAATCACGCAGAGCCAGCGCCGCCTCCTGAAGTATGACAAAACTGCTTTCAATCTCCGCTTCGGCAATATCCAGGCTGGAATCTATCTTTTTAATTTCTTGAATCTGCTGTTGAATTTCCTTGATCTTAACGAGAGCGCAATCCCGGTCGCCGTAGAGCAGATCATACGAACGGCCGGCGCAATCGGTCAGTTTTTGCGCATGGATAAGAATCTTTTTCTCATCGGACAGCGCCGCATCTTCCGCCGGATGCGGATCAATATCCTGAATTTCCTTCAACTGGAATTTATACAAATCGGCTTTTTCTTCCCGGCTTTTGTTTAAATTCTTCAATCGCTCTATGTGCGCCCTGACCTGCTGATACCGGTTAAAATTTTCTTCATACGCGCCTCTGGCCGCCAAACAGCCGCCAAATTCATCGAGGATATCAATATGATTTTCCGCATTGAGAATCACCTGGTGCTCATGTTGCCCGCAGATGTTAATCAGCATTTCACTGACGGCGGATAAATTCATTAAGGTCGCCGCCTGTCCGTTAACAAACGCCCTGTTTTTACCGGAATGGGAAATGACCCGGCGGATGATCAGCGTCTCCGAGTCGGGAAAGCCCATGGAGACGATCTTATCCTGCAAGGGTTTGTTGGAGGCAATATCGAAAACCGCTTCCACGGTTGCCGTGTCGGCCTGTGTCCTGATCATTTCGGTCGCCGCTCTGTCGCCAAGCAGCAGACCGGCGGCGCCGATAATGATTGATTTTCCCGCGCCGGTTTCGCCGGTAATGACGTTCAACCCCTCATCAAAGGTGAGATGAAGTTCATCAATAATGGCAAAATTTTTAATGCTCAGTTCATTTAGCATTTTTCCTTTTTTTAGCTCCCGGAGGTAAATCGCCCCAACCGAGCTTGGAGCGCAGAATTTCGCCGTAGCTGCGGTAGGGAGAAAGAACCAGCGTGGTCGAATGCTTCGATTTTTTGACGGTCACGACATCGCCGGACTTGATTTTATAGGCTTCCTGGCCGTCGAGCGTCAGCATGGCGCCTTTATCCTTGGACCAGAGGGTAATTCTGAGGCTGGAATTCTCGGAAAATATGATCGGGCGATTCGTCAGCGTATGCGGACAGATAGGATTGACGATGATTAAATCATTCCCGGGGAAAACAATGGGACCGCCGGCGGAAAGAGAATAGGCGGTAGAACCGGTCGGCGTGGACACAATCAGTCCGTCTCCCTTGTAGGTTGTCAGGTAGCTGCCGTTCACCTCCATTTCCAGTTCGTTCATGCGGGACAAATCGCCGCGGTTGATCACGACATCGTTTAAGACACTGCCGACATTGGTGACCGTTTTCCCGCGCTTGATGCTTACATCAAGCATCATTCGTCTTTCCGTCACGACATTTCCGCTAATAATCAATTCCAGCGTCGAGTGGATTTCGTTGAGGTTGACTTCGGTCAGATAGCCGAAACTCCCCAGATTGATGCCCAGCAGGGGAACCCGGTGACCGGCCAGATAATGCGCCGCACGCAGCATGGTGCCGTCGCCGCCCAGCGCAACAACGAGTTCCGACTTGCGTGCGAGATCGTTCCACGAAAGCCCGCCGGAAGAATCGATTTTTCCGGAAATCGCCATTTCCAGAAAAACCTGAACATGTTGTTCTTCCAGCCACTTTTTTAATGATTTGACCTGACCGGCAATATTTTCTTTTTCAATATTGGCAACAATGCCTATTTTTTTTATTTTCAGTCCAACCACCTCCCCCGGCGGAAAATCTGCGCTTCCCGTACGCGCTTGGTTTTCATGACCGCGCAGTCATCCGTCACATTTCAAAACAGAGCACCAATGAATCCCGAAAACATGAAGCTCACTAACATAAATAAAATGCTCTGTCTACGGATAAATACCCTGTTGATATATTTACAGAATAATCGATTTTGCAGAGAAAATCCACAACATAAATTCTTGACACATTGCCGTCGCTATACTATAGGCTGCAACCAAAATGAGGTGTATATTATGAGTTTGCTCAAGGGAAGTTTCACGTTTTCGCGTTTTCATGTCGACGGTCAATTGCCGCAGGCTTTTTTAAATTTTATCAACAGCCGGATCAAGGCCAATGCCTTTCATGATTCTCCGAAAACCACCGAAGAGAAGAGAATGGGATGGGTCTCCCTGACCGACATACTGGACACCCATTTTGAAAAAGCCGATTACGCGCTCGGCGATTATCTCATCTTTTCGCTGCGGGTTGACCGCAAACTGATCCCGGCAAAACTGCTGAAAATCAAACTGATGGAAGAAGAAAAGCGCTTTCTCGCCGAAAGCGGCAAAAGCAGAATCAACAAGCAAATGGCCGAAGGCATCAAAGACAAGGTAAGACTGGCGCTGTTGACAAAGCTTGACGCCGTACCTTCTTTTTATGATGTGTGCTGGTCTGTAAGCAAAAACATTGTTTATTTTTCTTCTCTGTCCGATCATGTCGCCGATGATTTTGTCGACCTTTTCAAAAAGTCTTTTTCACTGGCTCTTAAACCTTATTCACCGCAGGAGAATCCTCTCATCACGAGTGATTCCGAATCCTCCACAGGCGCGTCTGTGATCGGCCGCGAATTTTTAACCTGGCTCTGGTTCAAATCGGAGGAGCGCAATGGCCGGATAACCTTAAACAGCAAGGCAGAGGTGGAACTCCACTTTCTCAAGCGATTATCCCTGGAAGCCGGCGAGGGGGAATATTCCCAAGGCGTTGTCTGCCACGGCATTCACGCCGAACTTAAAGAGGGCAAGGAAGCCATCCGGCAGGGGAAAAAAGTCAAGGAAGCCGGAATAAAAATGATCCGGGATCAAAATGAATGGGAATTCATCTTCAAGGCGGATTCATTTTATTTCCAGTCTCTGAAAATGCCGCAAGCAGACTGGCAGGACGAGCAGGATGATGGCTCCGGAAAACTTCTGGAAAGAATTTACGTGATCGAGAATGCGGTAAAAACAATCGATTCCCTATACGAATCTTTTCTGCAAATCCGATTTTCACCGCAATGGAAAGAAAAGGAAATAGAGCTTTTGAACACATGGCTGGGAAAATAATGCATTACCGTTTGATCTATGTAATGAATCAGCGCCAGGCCCATAGCCATCAACGCATTTTTTTTAAATCACGTTATATTAATTGATATTGCTTTTCCTTGAACAATTTCAAGCAAGCATCGGTTGCGACGGTGTCATAGAAAATCCCCCTGTTTTTTTCTATTTCTTCAAGAGCCGCTTCAATACCCAGAGAAGCGCGATAAGGACGGTGAGAAGCCATGGCCTCCACGACATCAGCCACGGACAAAATGCGGGCTTCCAAAAGAATGTCTTTCCCTTTCAGCTTTCTCGGATATCCGGTTCCGTTTATTCGCTCATGATGCTGAAAAACTATTTCCGACAAGGGCCAGGGAGATTCCAAATTTTTCAACATTTCATATCCATTCCGGCAATGTTCTCTAATCATTTTTAATTCGATCTCGCTCAATTGTGAAGGTTTGGTCAATATCTCCGCAGGAATGGATAACTTGCCGATATCATGGACGATGCCCGCCATGCGAATCCCCTCAATTTTATCTTCCGGCAATCCTATCTCTGCCGCTATGGCACAGGCCAGATTGGCAGAACGATACTGGTGGCCCGCCGTATAGGGATCTCTGGACTCCAGAACCGATACCAGCATCTGAATCGTGGTCTCAATTGTTTTTCTGAGACGGGTATGCGTTTGCTGCAGTTTTTTTTCTATTTGCTTGCGATCGGTAATATCCTGCGTCTGCGTCAGAATGTATGACTCGTCGCCGATTGTAAACAGAGAGGCCGATGTAAGACCCAAATGAATATGGCCCTTTTTATCGCGAAAATGTAATTCAAAATCCGTTATCGTACCGGTTTGCATGAGCGCCTTTACCATGGCGTCCCGTTCGGTGACATCCACCCAGAGATTGATATCAGATGATGTGCGGCCAATCAATTCTTCCCGGGTGTAACCCAGTGCATTGACATAAAGATCATTGACATCAACAAAACGGCCATGGCAGAAGGTCGATATACACATCCCGTTGGGACTGTGTTTAAAGATCAATGAAAATTTCTCTTCGGAAGAACGAAGATTCTCTTTTGTATATTTCTCCAACGAAGGTATTTTCGTCTCTGCGGTTTCAGCATGCGTCGGATCATCGGATCCGGTTTCCGTTTTGTATCCCATAATTTCCCTTCCCTTTCTCTCCCTTTTCGCAAGGGAGAGAAAGGGATTGTCATTTTGAAAATTTAAAAAGCGGATAATGCAATTTTGTCACTTTCATCCAGAGGGATGACTTGGCGGGGATCCGGTATAAGTCCGGCCAGAGCCTTAGCGCCTTTCGTGCCGGCTATATTTCCGTGTAAAGCATGATTCGTCTGTTTTTCCGTCAACAGGAAATCAGATTTCCCTGAACCGTTCAGCCTGAAGCCGGCTATCATGCTGCGCATTTCTTCGGATTGCGAAGACATCTCCTCAGCCGCGCTGGCTGATTCTTCGGCATTGGCGGCGTTCTGCTGGGTCACCTGATTTAATTGCTCCACGGCTTTGTTGATCTGTCCGATTCCCTGATCCTGCTGCTCGGAAGCTGCTGCAATTTCCGCCACAACCTGACTGACTTTGTTGATCTTTTCTGTAATATCCTCAAAATTCTTCAAAACTTCAGCATTAATGGCCACGCCGTTCTCTGAATTTTTAACGGCTTCTTCAATCAGATTGGCGGTGTTCTTGGCGGCTTCGGCACTGCGCATCGCCAGATTTCGCACTTCTTCGGCCACAACCGCGAAACCTTTCCCCGCATCACCGGCACGGGCTGCTTCCACTGCGGCGTTCAGCGCCAGAAGATTGGTCTGAAACGCAATCTCATCGATCGTCTTTACGATCTTAGCGGTAGCATCGGACGACGTTTTGATTTTGCTGATGGCGCCGGACATTCGGGTCATGCTTTCGACCCCTTTGTCCGCGCTGCCGCGGGCATAGTCAGCCACGCCCTTGGCTTCCCGGGCATTGAGCGCGTTTTGCTTGGTCATGGACGACATTTCCTGCAAATTGCTGGAAATTTCTTCCAGGGAACTGGCCTGCTCACTTGCACCCTGAGACAGCTGCTGACCGCCGGTGCTTACCTGCACACTGGCCGACGCCACCTGTTCGGCTCCAATGGCCACCTGTTGCAGAGCCTTATCCAGATTTTGCACCGCCAGATTGAGGGATTCTTTGATTTTAGCATGATCGCCTCTGTAATCGCCTTTAACCCTGGCTGTCATATCCTTCCCGGCAACCTTTTCCAAGACCGCTGACGCTTCATTAATCGGCCCCATGACCGCATCCAGTGTTTTATTGACACCGGCCACGATCTCGCGATAAGACCCGGTAAACGCTTCTTCATTGCCACGTATATCCAGTTTACCCTCCAATGCTGATTTGGTCAGCGCATTCATTTCCTGCACCAGATTTCCGATGTTGACCACCATCATTTTGATAGCCGGTCCAATTTCGTCCCGCTCATCCATCATGGGAGTTTCAATATTGATATTGCCCTTCGAAATTTCCTGCATACCCCTGACGACATATCGTTTTAAATCATCGGCAAATTGGTCCATGGCTTTCGCCAGAATGCCCATTTCATCTGCTCTATTCAAATTGAGCCGCTCAGAAAGATGCCCTTTCCCTATTTCCTGGATCATGATCATGGCCTTGTTCAAGGGTTTGGTAATGGAAAACGTCAGAATCAGGCCCAGTGTGACCGCCAGTGCTACGGCCAGTATCGTAGCAATCACCACCAATGCCGTGGCCGTGGAGGCGGCCGTGCTGTTGGTTTTATTGGCCGCTTCCGCGTTCCTGCGATTGAGGTCATTAAGGCTGCTGATGGCGGCAAATGTCTGCTTTCTTGCCTGAACCACATAGCTTCCTTCAGCAAGCAAACGCTCCACCTCGTCATTTCTGTCTTCAGCCCCGAATCTCATGATTTCCTTATAACCGCGTTGCATTTCGGGCCAGGCAATATCGAAATCAGCTATGATTTTTCTTTCTTCATCCGTGATGTTTCTGTTTTTATATTGCTGTATGGATTCATTAACTGAATTCATGATGTTGTTGATGCTTTCAGCCATTTTACTCCGTTCGGCCGGTACAGCCAGAAACCGGTAGATATCTCCCCGCATCTTTTCCAGGCTGGCGTTGATGGCGCCCATATCCTCAATGGCAGCGGTGTTTTGTTTGTACATCACATCGCCCCGGGCAGCGATTGATTTTATATTGACGTACCCCACTGAAGCGACTGCCGCCAGGATGACGACCATGACGAAAAAGCTCCCCATAAGTTTCATGCCGACTTTTATATTCTTAAACATCCTTTCCTCCTCTCATGACTTTGAACGTTCATGTATTATCGCTTAATTAACGGAGACTCCTTTAGATTCTTCGCTAATCGCTTTCTTCATGGTGATAAAATCCGATGCGGTGATAATTTTTTCGATATCCAGTAAAAGCTTGATTCGACCACCCGTTTTACTGACACCCAAAAGAAAATCGGAATTTATCTCTGTTCCCAGCGACGGCGTATCTTCAATATCTTCCGAAGCCACGCTGACAACCTCAGACACTTTGTCCACCAGTATCCCCGTCATCACATTATCCGTCTTGATAACAATAATGCATGTTTCATCCGTTATGACGGTTGTGTCCATGCCAAATTTTACTTTCAGATCCATAATCGGATGGATTTTACCCCGCAGGTTGATAACGCCTCGTATGTACTTTGACGTCAAAGGCACCGGGGTAATCGGCAACCTCCCGATGATTTCCTGAACCTTGAGAATCTCCACCCCATATTCCTCATTGGCCAGGAAAAACGTCAGGTATTTGCCTGCGCGGGAATCAATATCAGCAGATTGATTCTCTCTGACTGCGGTTGCACTGTTCATTCTCTGCCTCCTATACGCATTATTTATTGCATTTATTTATTATGATCCTGAATCCGGCCTGGCCTTAACCGACCCCCAGACTCTTGAGCGCGTCTTTTAACGTTTGAACGGACACCGGTTTTTCAAAATAAAAAGCCGCTCCCATGGTTCGGGCTTTTTCCATGACGCAGGAACTTCCGTAGCCGGTGACCAGGATGACTTCCGTCCGGGGATAGAACTCTTTAATGTACTTTATTATAACTAATCCCTCCTCGCCGGTCACACCTGTCAGCCGGAGATCAACCATCGCGACATTGTAAATATTTTCCTTCAGAAGATTTTCAGTCTCATCAATCGTCTCTGCAGTATCCACGTCAACATTTCCGCTGCTCAATAATTTTTTAAATGCCATTAATATTGCTTTTTCATCATCAACGATTAAAATCCTCTGTTTCATTGTCCGCTTTTGTATTTTAATATTAAGGGGTTCGGGTAGTAATCAATTACAAATATCATGCCAGAAAGCTTTTTCAATTTATCTATTGGATTTTACGAAGAAACGGCTGAACAGCCCTTCAATGATCATTATCATTTTTGAGAAATATTTCTCAAAAATGATAATCTAAAATGATAAATTTTCCGGGGAAAAAATAACGATTCAGTGGTTTGTTAAATTATATTTTTTTATTTTACGGTACAACGTGGGACGGGATACTCCCAGAATTTTCGACGCAGCCGCGGTGTCTCCGTTGCACTGTTCCATGATCCTTTTGACATGCAGCATCTCGGCATTCTCAATTGATGATTCTTTTCCTTCCGGGAACATTCCGGATGAAGATAAATCAAGACCGGCAAAGTGCAACGGCTTTAATAGGTTTCCACCCGAGAGCATCAGCCCCCTTTCCAGTACATTTCTCAGTTCTCTGATATTTCCCGGCCAGCAATAACGGCGCAACATATTCAAAACATCGGGCGGAACACCGGTGCCTTTATAATGCAAGCTCTTCAACAGGTGCAGAATCAAACCGTTAATGTCTCCGCCCAATTCCCGAAGAGAGGGTAACGTAACGGGAAAGACATTGATCCGGTAGTAAAGGTCCAGTCGGAAGCGACCGTTTTTCGTGAGCGCCGGGAGATCCTGATTGGTAGCCCCGATCAAACGGAAATTGCTCTGACGTGATTTCACCTCCCCCAAACGGCGATACTTTTTTTCTTCGATAACTTTTAGAAACTGGGCCTGCACCGTCAAGTCCATATCTCCTATTTCGTCCAGAAACAGTGTGCCGCCGTCGGCTACCTCCAAGAGTCCCGGTTGATCCTGATGCGCGGACGTAAAAGCTCCCCTGGCATGGCCGAACAATTCATTACTCAAAAGATCTCCCTTGAGGGCTGAACAATTCACTTCCACAAAAAAACCGGATCTGCGTGAACTGTGTTCATGAATCCACTTGGCCAGTACACCCTTGCCCGTCCCGGTCTGTCCACAGATAATCACAGGACTATCGGACCCGGCTGCCACATTCGCCAGTTCCAGAGCTTTTTTTACGGCAGGACTTTCGCCAAAATAGGGTTCAGTGCTTTTATCCAGTCTTTTTCTGGTTATTTCCTTGCTGCGCAACCCTTTCAGCTCGACACTCTTGCTCAGATAAACATTAAGTTCGTTCATGTCCACCGGTTTGGTCAAAAAATTATCGGCACCCAGCTGCATCGCCTTGACAGCGACAGGCACGTCTGATCTGCCTGTGATAACCACCAAAGCCACTTCCGGATGGTTTTGACGAATCTCGGAAATCAGATCAAGGCCGTTGCCGTCGGGCAATGAAAGATCTAACAATATGATGTCAAAACTTCTCTGGGTAAGTTTTTGCCCGGCCTCGACGATACTGCCGGCTGTTTGAACATCATAACCGGTTTTATTAAGATAGGCACGGAATCCGAATTGGATAGACGGTTCGTCATCAATCAACAATACGACAGGCTTCATTGGTGTTCCTTCTGATCATGAACTGGAAGAGTAAACCACGCCGTACAACCCGGCATGGTTTTATTGTTGACGATCCCGATCGAGCCGCCATGACTTTCAACGATATGTTTACAAATGCTCAACCCCAAACCGGTGCCGCCCTTGCTCGTTGTAAAGAAAGGTTCAAAAACCTTAGGCAGGTCCTCGGACTTTATGCCCGTCCCCTGATCAATGACCATCACCATCACGCAATTATCAGATGTCTTATCAAACTCCAGAGCCACCTCTTCATCCCGGGGACTATGCTTGACGGCATTATCCATGAGATTGATGATGACTTGCTGTATTTTATTGGCGTCAGCCAGCACTGTATTACCAGTCTGCAGATGGTCCAGCACCTTGATCTTTTGGGAAAGATGAGGATGGGCTTCTCTCCAGTATTCCAAAGATGCCGAGGTGATGTCCGTTAATGACGCTACGCCGAACTGCGAGGAATGAATGGGCTTGCCCAATTCCAGCAGATCTTTCATCAAATGCGAAAGCCGTTTCACCTGGGCTTTGATGTGCATAAGATAATCTTCATAAATGGAATTCTTATCCATATCTATGGCCATAGCCTCGCTGATGGCCTGGATGGCATGAAGCGGATTGCGCACTTCATGAGCCACGCCTGAAGAAATCTGGCTGATCAGTTTCATCTTGTTGGATTCCGCCAGATCTCTCTCCATCCGCTTTTGTCCGGTGACATCCTGCATGATAAAAATAATACAGGCGTCGCCATCGATATCGATGGTACGGGCGGAATAAACACCGGTGCGTATCGATCCGTCTCCATGCCGAAATTCGAATTCACGATACATGACATCCCTGCCCGCTTTCAACTCCGCCACCATGAAAGCACGCTCTGATGCATCCACCCAGAAATAATAAGGCGGCTCCGTGGATTTTGCGCCGATTGCTTCTTCCCGCGTCCAACCGACCATATCTGCGCCTGCCTGGTTGATGTCCATGACTCTTCCGTCGCACATTCGCGTAATGGCGATACAGTCCGGCGTTGTCATAAAGACTTTGCGAAACTTTTCTTCCGCCAGCTTGCGCTCGGTAACATCCTGCAGAATAAAAATAAGACACTCTTCCCCGTCAATATGGATGGTCCGGGCGGAATAGACGCCTTCACGGACAGAGTCATCTTTTCGTCTGAACTTCAATTCGCGATGCTGGACATCCCGGCCGGATTTCAGCTCCTCCACCATGAAGTCGCGCTCTGACTGATCGACCCAGAAGTTGAAAGGGGACTCCGTCGATTTTTCCCCGATGACATCATTCCGCTTCCAGCCAATAATATTTTCAAATCCCTTGTTGACGTCAATAATAACGCCGTCCCCCAATCGGCTGATGGCTATGCAGTTAGGCGTCGCAATAAATATTTTATGGAACTTATCTTCCGCCAGCTTGCGGGCGGTAACATCCTGTAAAATGAAAATAACACATTCTTCCCCGTCAATAGGGATGGTGCGGGCGGAGTAGACGCCAAAGCGTTCAGTTCCGTCCTTGCGCCGGAATTTTAATTCACGATTAATAATATCCCTGCCGGATTTCAGCTCCTCCACCATGAAGTCGCGATCGGACCGATCAACCAAAAAACCAGCGAATAATTTGCCTGCTTTTTTTCCGACGATCTCCTGCCGGTTCAATCCGGTCGCTTCTTCGAATGCCTTGTTTACATTAAAGACAAGCCCGTCACTCAATCGCGCGATGGATACACTGTTCGGAGTCGTCATGAAAATATTGCGGAATTTTTCTTCGGATTTATGTAAATTTTCTTCCGCCAGCCTGCGCTCGGTAATGTTTAATAAAATCCCATTAAAGACGGTTTGATCATCCAAGCGTGACGGAGTGGACATTCCCTGAAACCAGATTATCTCGCCCGTGTTCAAGACAACCCGGCCTTCATAATTCCAGGAAGATCCTGTCTCCACCGCTGTTTTAATCGACGACAGAAGTCGGCCCCTGTCGTCCTGATGGACACGAGACACCCATGAGGAGAAGAACGTATCCAGGTCCGGCGTATCGTCTCCTGCAATTAATTTTGAAAATTCATCCACGGGTTCGCTGATGTAATTTATCCCGTATTCGCCGCCATCTTTCACACAGAATTGAAAAATCAGACCCGGCAAATTTTCGGTAATACCCCGAAGGCGATCATCTCTCTCCTTTAATAATTTCTCTGTTCGCCTTCGTTCGCTGATATCCCGGCACACATTGACAAAGCCGACGGGCATCCCTTTGTCGTCGCGCAAAACATCGCCATTGACATCGAAGGGAATTTCCCTGCCGTCTTTGGCTAACAGGTTGTATTCCCGATGACCGGCTTTGTTGTCCAGCATTAATTGTTTATTCCACAGCGCTTCTTCTCTGCAGGCGGGAGCGACAAATGAGTGCAGCGGATGACCAACCATCTCCTCCCGGCTGTAACCGCCGATTTGCAGCGCTTTATCATTGACAAAAAGGATATTGCCTTCAAGATCGCTATGGAGGATAATATCCGGAATAGCGTTGACCAGCGTCGTATATAATTCCTCGCTTTTTCTTAACTTTTCCGCCGCGCGCTTGCTGTCGGTGATATCACGGCCGATCCCCCTGAATCCGATGGTCAAACCATTCGCATCCTTACGCAGCGACGCGAAGAATTCACAGGTCCGTCTGGCGCCGTCTTTTCTTATAATATCCCATTTCAGATTTCTGTTCATCTTAGAACCACAGCGGACATCGTTGTAGGATTGAATAATTTTCCTTGTCTCTTCGTCATCGGCAGAAAGACGGCTAAAATTCATTCCCATCATTTCTTCTTTTGTATAACCGACGATTTGCAGGAAAGCATCATTGAAAAAAGTATAATTGCCGTTCAGATCCGTCTCCTGATAACCTTCCTCCATTTCGTCGAGAATCGTCCGGTACCGCTCTTCACTCTGCCGCAGATGATCTTCCATGCGTTTGCGTTCCGTAATGTCACGGATCGATTCGATGCGGCCGACAGCGTTGCCGGCGTCATCAAGGAGCGGACTGGCCACCGCAAAAACATACGCCCCTCTGTTATGGTAGAGCGCCGGCGTGAATACCTCGGCATGCACGACAGAGCCGATGCGCCTCACATTGGAATATTTTGCTGCCAGGTCCGCGTCATTCATGCCGACCAAATCCATCAAAAAAGGGCGCACTTCGCCATAGAAAGGGATCGAGGCCTGATAATGGTCCCGACCGACTATTGACATTTTAGGTATACCGGTCATCTTCTCGATGGCGCGATTCCAGGCAATGAGTTTGTTATCTTTATCCACGATCAGGGTGGCATCGGGCAGGAAGTCAATAATGTCCTGCAACTGCTTATTTGCGGCTTTCAGAGCTTCCTCTGCAAGCTTGCGTTCGGTCATATCTATGCTCTGGGTCAGAAGGTAGGATTCTCCCGCTGCGAGAATCAGCGACGCCGACGTGAGCAGCCAGTGTATATTGCCATACCTATCGCGGGTTCTTAATTCACAATTTATGACCTTGCCGGCCTGATGGAGTTCTTTCACCAATGCTTCCCGTTCAGCTATGTCCACCCAAAGATTAATATCCAATGACGTCCGTCCGATAATTTCTTCTCTCTGATATCCAAACGTGTCGAGATAGGCATTGTTGACATCGATATAACGCCCCTCGCTCACTGTAGATATGCACATGGCGCTGGGATTATACCGGAAGGCCTTTAAAAATTTTTCTTCGG
Source organism: Smithella sp. (assembly GCA_035350895.1). GTDB lineage: Bacteria > Desulfobacterota > Syntrophia > Syntrophales > Smithellaceae > Smithella. Next base: position 30,358 of record DAOPVC010000008.1, read on the forward strand.
AGGGCCGCAGAGCATCTTCCGCCAGCTTTCTCTCGGTGATGTCATGCAGATTAATGACGACCGATTCAACAACATTTCTTTTGATCAGACGGTTTCCGGCAACTTCGAATGTACGCCAGTGTCCATCCTTGTGACGAAGGCGGATTTCTTTTTTCTGGTCAATATTAAAATTGATATCCCCGAATAACTCATCAAACGTATCCGTGATGCTCTTTACGTCGTCAGGATGAATGTTCTCGAACACTTTTTTCCCAATGCGTTCTTTGGGCGTATAACCCAGTTTTTTTTCAACCACCGGGTTTTCATAGAGAATCGTCCCTCCCGGATTGACAAGCACAATAATGTCAGAGGATTGCCTGGTCAATGTCCGGAAAAGCTGTTGTTCCCGATGCGATTTTTTTTCTGCATGCTTTTGTCTGTTTTTTGCTTTGCCTTTTTGGAGTTCCCGGGCAATGGCCGGACAAAGAGGCGACAAATTCGATTTCAGGATGTAATCCCGCGCGCCCAGACGCATGCATTCCGCGGCTTTTTCCGCGTCAGCAGTCCCGGAAACAATAATAATCGGAATGTCTATTTTGAGTTTTTTTAACAACATGATCGCCGCAGGAGCCGTGAATTTCGCCATGTTAAAATCGCAGAGAACAACATCCCACCGCTTTTCTTTGAGAGCTTTCTTCATGGCGGCTGCGGTGGGCACGCTCTCATATACCGGATCGTATCCGCCTCTTCTCAGGCGACGCATCACAGGCAAAGCATCATCCCCGGAATCTTCAATCATCAGCGCCCTGAGCTTCTGCAAATTGCATGTTTTAGATTTTTTTCTTTTTATGACAGTTGAAACTTTTTTTACCATGATCATTCTTTCTTGCTGGTCTTTTCCGTAAAGAATCTTTCCGTGACTTCATGTGCGGCAAACGATAAACGGGGGAAATGTCTCTGACAAAAACCTATCGAGATACTACGGACGGGCAACAATCTCACCGATCGAATCTTGCTGAAAATATTACCTATGGACGTTAGCTGTTTATTCTTTTTTCCTTTCTTCTCCGGATAACCTTTTTATGACGCGATCGGATATTTCGTTCAGCGGCAAAACGTCAATGGCGGCTCCCAATTTCACCGCCTCACCGGGCATGCCGTAAACCACGGACGTGGCTTCATCCTGGGCAATCGTATAAGCCTTGTTTTGTTTCATGGCCAGCAGGCCATCAGCGCCGTCCGCGCCCATTCCGGTGAGAAGAATCCCCATGGCGTTTGCTCCGGCATTTTTGGCCACCGAATGAAACAGAACATCCACGCTGGGCTTCTGATGATGGACCATGGGACCGTCCTTGATTCTAACCTGATAAAATGCTCCGCTGCGCTCCAGAAGCATGTGACGTCCGCCGGGAGCGATCAGAGCCAGTCCCGGAGCCGCCGTATCGCCGTCCCGGGCTTCCCGCACTTCAATTTTGCACAAGGTGTTCAGACGCTCGGCAAAACTGGCCGTGAAATATTCCGGCATATGCTGTACCACCACGATGCCGGGAATATTCAAGGGCATTTGACTCAGAATTTTCTCAATCGCAATGGTCCCGCCTGTGGAGGCTCCTATGGCAATGACCTTATGGGTGGTCTTGAGCTGAATTTTATACCCCGGAACGTTTTCCCTTTCCACCAGTTCAACGACCGGTTTGGCAATTCTGGCCCGGGCGGCCGCGCGTATCGCCTCCACAAGACGCCGGGAAAGATCCGTGGTTGACAAACTCGACCCCGGCTTACAAATGACTTCGACGGCGCCCAGTTCCAGCGCTCTTATCGCATTCTGGCTGTTGCGAGGCGTTAAAGAGCTGACGACGACGACAGGCATCGGATAGAATTTCATCAGTTTGGACAAAAACGAAAGTCCATCCATTCGCGGCATTTCAATATCCAGCGTGATCACATCGGGCTTGAGGCGCACAATCTTATCGCGCGCGACATACGGGTCAATGGCGCCTCCCACCACGTCGATGTCTTTATAGCGAGACAGTTCTTCCGTCAGCACTTTGCGAACCAATGCCGAATCGTCAACCACCAGAACCTTGATCAATCTTTTATCTCCTTGTCCGAAATGTAATCATCCACAAACAATTTGATATCCGCCCGCCCCTGATTAAAATTCAGCATCACGGCGGCCAGAGGTTTTCTCTTTTCTTCTTTCAGCAATTCATCCCTGCTGAGATGCCGGGGACTTTCAATTTTGTATCCTCCCGCTTTTCGCCGACCGAGCGACGGCACAATATTCCCGCAGATGATATTGGCAATCTCACCGAGAGCATCTTTTTTTTGCTGCACGCTGGGACGATCATCGCTTAAGATGTTGACCGCCACCGCAGAAAATAAATCCCCTCTGCTTTCGATCACCAACGTGCCGGTGTACCCGCCATGAAATCCAACTTCAGCGGCGGCATCCGGTTTCAGATCCTTTTGTTTTTCCCTGAGCTCCGGTTCGAGATACATAAAGCAGATGTCTTCAAACGTTTTGATGGTGGCCTCTTCCAGAACCCTCTCAATCTTCGTTTTCATTGCTCACCCCCGTCACTTCAACGATGATGTCTTTTAACACCTCCGGCGTAAACGGCTTATGGATAAACGTAGCTCCCAATCCCAGCATTTTTTCTATTTTACCGGGATCGCTTTCCGAACTGATCACAATCACCGGAAGGCTTTTATACTGATCATTCGCCCTGATTCTTGTTAACATTTCTTCACCGTCCATGACCGGCATATGAATATCAATCATTGCCAGATCCACCCAGTTTTCCTGCAAAACGTGCAATCCTTCCTCGCCGTTTTTCGCCTCCCAGATATCGCCCAAGGGCAGTCCTGCCAGTCTCAGTGTTTTAATGATGATCGTGCGCATGACAGAGCTGTCATCAACCACCAGAGTATTTAATGCCATCTTACCGTCTCCTGTGTTTATACTTTCAGCATTTCACTAATCATTAAACAAAATGTTTCTATAATTGTTTAAGGAAAGCCTGCGATTTGATCAGCATCTTTCCACTTTCCAATTCCAACGTGACGGTACGGGAACCGTATCCGCCGACATCATATGCTTTGAGCATTAATCCTTCGTTCCACAAATATTTGCGTAAACTGACGAAATTGCGGCGGCCGATCTGAAAAAAATCTTCTTCCTCGTTCATCTTGGAACTGGAACCTCCGGCCACCCTGATGATCAGATCGTTTTTTCGGGAACCTTTCTGATAAAACGTTTCCATCATGACCTTCATCCCGCTGTCCACGTACAAGAAGGGATTGGCGGCCGCCTTGTTTGCGTCGATGCCGGACTCCGGCATCATGCAGTGCAGCAGACCGCCTCTTTTCTTTCTGAAATCGTAAACCGTAACACCCAGGCAGCTGCCCAAAGCATAGGTGATCAGCATATCGGCGTTTTCGTCGGATATCTTCAAATCGGCAACCCCAACGGTATAAATCATATTACTTCACGTCCGTCTTAACTTTCCCTGTTTTTTTAATCGTCTGATGCGGCTTTTTAATCTTCTGATAGACGGCCGGCTGCAGGTAACGGTATTCATGAGCAAGAAAACTCAAGCTCTCCGAATGCCCCACCATCAGATAACCGCCTTCCCTCAACAAATGCCAGAACCTTCCCACCAGATGTTCCTGTGTCGGCTTATCGAAGTAAATCATCACGTTGCGACAGAAAATCACGTCAAACGGTCCTCTCATCGGCCAGGTTTCCATCAGATTAAGCTTGGCAAAGCTGATGAAAGACTGCAGCCGGGGAACCACTTTATATTTATGTCCGTGTCCGGAACCGGTCTCGGTTCTTTGAAAATATTTGTGCTTCAAATGGGCGGACATCGTTTTGAGATTTTCCTCATCATACAATCCCTGGCGTGCCTTCTCCATCATCCGGTCCGAAAGATCCGTCGCCAGTATTTTTACATCCATTTTGACAATGTCGGGAAGGGATTCCATCAACACGATGGCAATCGTATAGGGCTCTTCTCCCGAAGAACAGCCAGCGCTCCATATCCTGATCGGTCCCTTGCTCCAACCGGGAATGATTTGATTCTTTAAAAAATCCAGGTGCTCCGGTTCTCTGAAGAAATTGGTCTTATTGGTGGTCAGAATATCCACCATAGCGCTTATTTCGGTGCCGCTTTTATCTTCGGCGATATACTTGAGATACTGTTTGAAATCATAAATTTTCAAATGTCGCAGGCGCTTGATCAGCCGGGCCTTGACCAGTTCTTCCTTGCCTTCGTGAAGATCGATCCCCGATATTTGATAAACGAGCTTGCTGATTTTATCAAACTGTTCCGAAGAAAGTTTTAAAGAATAATAATCCGTTGAAAGACTATTCCACTCCGAATTCATCATATGTTCTTTTCTGTCTTGACCGGCAGCTTTCCGATGGTTCGGGAAAGTCTCCTGCCGGCATGTTCACAGCCTAAAATTTTTCCAAGATATCATGATCTTTATCGTCCAGGGGTATCACTTTACGGGGATCCGGATGCAGACCCGCGATCGCCTTTTCGCCTTTTTTGCCCGGATTTGATCCCGAAAGCATATAATCGGCTTGTTTAATCAAACCGGATCTGACGCCCGGTTCATTGGACGCCGTCAGTTTAAAACCGGCGACCATGCTGCGCATCTGTTCCGACTGGGAAGACATCTCCTGGGCCGCGCTCGCCGATTCTTCCGCGTTCGCCGCGTTCTGCTGCGTCAACTGGTTCATCTGCTCCACCGCCTTGTTCACCTGGCTGATCCCCTGGTCCTGCTGCTCGGAGGCCGCCGCAATCTCCGCCACAACCTGGCTGACCTTGCTGATCTTCTCCGTAATCTCCTGAAAATTCACTAAAACCTCGGTATTGATGGCTACGCCGTTCTCCGAGTTCTTCACCGCCTCCTCGATCAAGGTGGCGGTGTTCTTCGCCGCTTCCGCGCTCCGCATCGCCAGGTTCCGAACTTCTTCCGCTACGACCGCAAATCCCCGCCCCGCGTCTCCGGCACGGGCTGCTTCCACCGCCGCGTTCAATGCCAAAAGGTTCGTCTGAAAGGCTATCTCGTCGATGGTCCTGACAATCCGCGATGTGGCGTCAGACGATGATTTGATCTGATTGATGGCCGACGACATCCGGTTCATGCTCTCCACGCCTTTCTCGGCGCTCCCCCGCGCCTGTTCCGCAACGCCCTTGGCCTCCCGGGCATTGAGAGCGTTTTGCTTGGTCATGGATGACATCTCCTGCAGACTGCTCGAAATCTCCTCCAGTGAACTCGCCTGTTCGCTGGCGCCCTGAGATAACGATTGCCCTCCCGTGCTTACCTGCATGCTCGCCGAAGCCACCTGGTCGGCGCTGATCGCCACCTGCTGCAGGGCTTTGTCCAGATTGTCCACAACCCTGTTGACGGATTCCTTGATTTTGGCATGGTCCCCCTTGTAATCACCGGCCATCCGCGCCGTCATGTCCTTATCCGCCACCTGCTGCAAAACCAGGGCAGCTTCGTTAATGGGATTCATGACTGCATCCAGGGTATCATTAAAACTTTGAATGATTTGTTTGAAAGACCCCTGATAAGGCGTCACATCAGCCCGATTTTGAAGATTCCCCTCCAGCGCGATCAGGCAACATCTTCTCACTTCATTACTCATCGAACCAATGGCATGGACCATTTTAACAAGCGCCGGACCGATTTCGTCCTTTTCATCGACCACCGTCGGCGTCACATCAATATTGCCCTCTGCGATTTGCTGCATACTGAATACGATATTTTTCTGCAGGTTATCGGCAAACTTATCCATCGACCTGCTTAAACTTCCGATCTCATCCTTCCTGTCCACCATTTTTAAACGTTTGGAGAGATGCCCTTTTTCAATTTCCTGCATCATCAATACGATGGTTTTAATGGGATTCGTAATATTTCTGTGCACCATCGCCCCCAATCCTATCAGCGCCATCGCGCCAAAACCCGAAAATATCCATAGAATGCCCGACCAGCCGCCTCTTCCCTTAACCTGTTTTTTTACATTGGCTTCATGCCGGGTCATAGAGTAATCGTTAAGATTATTGATGGAAACAACGGATTTTTTACTGGCCTCTTTAAAATAACTTTTATCGGACCAGATACTTGCGACTTCATCATTTTTCCCTTCATCAACCGCCTTTATGACCGCCTTACACCCTCGCTGCATTTCAGGCCAGGCCGAGTCGAATTCCGAAATGAATTTCATTTCCGCAGAATCTCTCTTCTTGCTTTTTAGAATCTGAACCATTTTATCTATTGAATTTGTTTCCTCCTGGATACCGGACAGAATATTCTGTCGAACGGAAGGCACGGTGACATACAGATAAAGATCTTTCTCTATCTTCTCGAGACCGGTTTGGATTTTCCCGATGCTTTTAATATCCTCAACGTACTGACGGTAACTTGAGTCCAGGATGCGCAAAGCTTTCATTCTCACCGCAGCGCCGGATAGCATCATTGCCGTTACGACCACAAAAATAATTGCAAAAACACCGGCTAGTTTGACACCCATTTTCATGCGATTAAACATTGTCCCCTCCATTAAAATTGACGTTAATATGATGATTGCTTAACTCAACCCAAGGAATCATTTGTCAGGACTGTGGTAACAGTATTTCTCCGGCAACCACCCCTGCTATTATTTTCACAAAACACGATGACTGGTCTTTTGCTAAGTAACGTAATCTATTTGATCCGGGCTTGAATGTTCGTTTTGGGCCAGTTTAAAACCGGCGACCATGCTGCGCATCTGTTCCGACTGGGAAGACATCTCCTGGGCCGCGCTCGCCGATTCTTCCGCGTTCGCCGCGTTCTGCTGCGTCAACTGGTTCATCTGCTCCACCGCCTTGTTCACCTGGCTGATCCCCTGGTCCTGCTGCTCGGAGGCCGCCGCAATCTCCGCCACAACCTGGCTGACCTTGCTGATCTTCTCCGTAATCTCCTGAAAATTCACTAAAACCTCGGTATTGATGGCTACGCCGTTCTCCGAGTTCTTCACCGCCTCCTCGATCAAGGTGGCGGTGTTCTTCGCCGCTTCCGCGCTCCGCATCGCCAGGTTCCGAACTTCTTCCGCTACGACCGCAAATCCCCGCCCCGCGTCTCCGGCACGGGCTGCTTCCACCGCCGCGTTCAATGCCAAAAGGTTCGTCTGAAAGGCTATCTCGTCGATGGTCCTGACAATCCGCGATGTGGCGTCAGACGATGATTTGATCTGATTGATGGCCGACGACATCCGGTTCATGCTCTCCACGCCTTTCTCGGCGCTCCCCCGCGCCTGTTCCGCAACGCCCTTGGCCTCCCGGGCATTGAGAGCGTTTTGCTTGGTCATGGATGACATCTCCTGCAGACTGCTCGAAATCTCCTCCAGTGAACTCGCCTGTTCGCTGGCGCCCTGAGATAACGATTGCCCTCCCGTGCTTACCTGCATGCTCGCCGAAGCCACCTGGTCGGCGCTGATCGCCACCTGCTGCAGGGCTTTGTCCAGATTGTCCACAACCCTGTTGACGGATTCCTTGATTTTGGCATGGTCCCCCTTGTAATCACCGGCCATCCGCGCCGTCATGTCCTTATCCGCCACCTGCTGCAAAACATTGGATGCCTCATTGATCGGACCGGTCACTTCATCCAATGTATGATTTACACCCCGAATGATATCCTGATAAGCGCCTTTAAACGCATCTTGATTACCGCGGATATCCAGTTTGCCTTCCATCGCCGAATGAGTCAGCCTGTTCACTTCATGAACAAGATTATGGATGGTCTCTACCATTTTTTTCAGGGCCGGGCCGATCTCATCCCTGACGTCAATGATGGCCGGATCCACATTGATATTGCCTTCCGATATTTGCTGCATATTGAAAATGACATTTTTCTGCAGATGATCGGCAAATTCGTCCATCGAATTGGCCAATAGGCCCACCTCGTCGGTGCGATCACCCATTTTCAACCGCATCGATAAATGCCCTTTGCCTATCTCTTTTATCATGAGCAGGCCTTGATTCAGCGGTCTTGAAATGGAACGGGACAGAAACACTCCCAGAAAAACGGCCACCGCGCCACCGATGACCATCATGGCCATAAACACACTAGCTGCCCGAGTTGCCGAAAAACGGGTTTTTTCCGCAGAGGTGACCGCTTTTGCGGCAATGATGGTCACCAGCTTGTCCAATCCCTGCGTGGCTAATTTCAAGCTATGCATTGCATCCAATTCAGCCTGATCGGCCGCCTTGTCCCATTTTTGAAAAATTGCGTCATTCCCTGAAACTCCGGCTTTCACCAGCTTCATTTTATTTTTAAGAGCTTCCATGCCCATCTCGTGTTTGGATTTCCACACTTTGAAACTCATCCCAAATTCTTCCCATAACTTCTTTTCCTCTTCCCCCTTGGGCAAGGTCTCATACTCCGCCCAGTTTTTTTCGAGTCTTTCCGATGATGCGGTTATCTGCGAAAAGAGTTCATTGCGAATGTTTTCGTTATTGAACATCATTCCCAGGGCCAAACCACGCTGACAAGCGACAAGAAAATTCACTTCTTTATCGATGTTCCGGAGGTTATTAACGGCATGCAGTTCGACTGTGGCAATCTGATCCAGCTTTTTCCCCAGAGCGGAAAGATTGACCAGAGCGTAAAAACCGATGAGTTGAGACATCAATATGATAAGAATGACACCGCCGATAATTTTTTTTCCTATTTTAAGATTGTTAAACATTTTTCCTCTTCTTCACGTTCCTGTACCCGACCTGTTTGCATCCGGTTAAAATTTTTCCAAAATAGCATGATCATGCTCATCCAGCGGGATGACCTTTCGGGGATCGGGCTTCATCCCGTCCAGCGATCCGCCGCCTTTAGGCCCTGCGCTTATTTTTTTCATTATTGGATTCGAGGAACTTCCAGCGCCCAGCGTTCCGGCATAGCCACCGGACACCGTCAGTTTGAAACCGGCCACCAGACTCCGCATTTCCTCGGATTGTGAAGACATTTCCTCGGCGGCGCTGGCTGACTCCTCGGCATTGGCCGCATTTTGCTGAGTCACCTGATTTAACTGTTCCACCGCCTTGTTGACCTGACTGATTCCCTGATCCTGCTGCTCGGAAGCCGCTGCGATCTCCGCCACGACCTGACTGACTTTTTTGCCGCTCTCATTGATTTCCTGGAAATTCTTTAATACCTCCGCACTGATATTCACGCCTTGTTCCGCGTTCTTGACCGCTTCTTCAATCAGGTTAGCCGTATTTTTTGCCGCTTCGGCGCTGCGCTGCGCCAGATTTCTCACTTCTTCCGCCACCACCGCAAATCCTTTGCCCGCGTCTCCGGCACGGGCTGCTTCCACAGCGGCATTCAGCGCCAGAAGATTTGTCTGAAAAGCGATTTCATCGATGGTCTTGACGATTTTCGCCGTTGCATCAGAGGAGGTCTTGATTCGGTTAATAGCCGACAACATCCGGTTCATGCTCTCCACGCCCTTTTCGGTAATGTCCCCCGCCGCCATGGACACCCCGTTGGCCTCTCTGGCATTTAAAGCATTTTGTTTCGTCATAGAGGACATTTCCTGCAAACTGCTGGACACTTCTTCCAGAGAACTGGCCTGCTCGCTGGCGCCCTGAGACAATGACTGCCCGCCGGTGCTGACCTGAACGCTGGCCGATGCCACCTGATCCGCGCCGATGGCCACATGCTGCAGGGCCTTATCCAGGTTTTCCACAGCCAAGTTAAAGGATTCCTTGATCTTGGCATGGTCCCCCTTATAATCGCCGACCATTCTGACTGTCATATCCTTGCCGGCGATTTTCTCCAGGGCATCCGATGCTTCATTAATAGGACCCAACACGGCATCCAGCGTCTGATTAATCCCCTGAAGTATATCCTGATAGGCGCCCTTAAAACCTTCTTCATTGCTGCGGACATCAAGCTTGCCTTCCATGGCGGACCGGGTCAACTCTCTCAGTTCATGACCCAGTTTACCCAGCGTTTCCACCATTCTCCTGATCGCGGGCCCTATTTCATCCTTGTCATCAATGATCGACGCTTGAACATTAATATTGCCTTCCGATATCTGCTGCATATTGAACACCAGGTTCTTTTGAAGATGATCGGCAAATTTATCCATCGCCTGAGCGAGATCGCCGATTTCATCCTTTCTGTTCATCTTCAAACGGTTGGAGAGGTGCCCCTTCTCCAGCTCCTTCATCATGAGCACCCCTTTTTTCAGTGGTTTGGTAATGGATGAGGTCATGGAGATGACTAAAAGCACGACCAGAGCGATGGCAATGGCGGACAAGAGCAGCATCACAGCCGAGACGCCTCCGGTTTCTTTGATCGTCTTGGTTATGTTCGTCTCGTTCCGGCTGATAATGTATTCATTGAGTTTGCTGACAGCGAAAAAAGTTTTTTGTCTTGCCGCGAAGACAGCACCGCCGGCGTTCAGCAGGCGGCTGATTTCATCATTTTTCCCCTCATCCGCCGCTTTCATGACCGCGCGGTAGCCGCGCTGCATCTCAGGCCATGCGGCTTCAAATTCGGCGACGATTCTCTTCCCCTCTTCCTCGACGCTCTTGTTTTTATAGGCCTGAATAGAGGCGGTTATCGAACGGATCGCTTCGTCAATATTCCGCAATGTTTTCTGCCGGTCGCCGGACACATTCACATAATGATAAACGTCTCCCCATATTTTCTCCAGACCGACCTGGATTTCTCCTATGGTCTTAATCTCCACTTCATATGCCCGGTGAACGGAATCCATGCGATTCAAAAGATTCTGTCTGACTTGAATGCCATAAATGATGATCGCTGCCGCCATGATAACGACCAACACGATAGCCCCGATAAGCCGGAGACCTATTTTGATATTGTTAAACATATCTGACCTCTTTTTTTGTGTTCAGTGAATTTTTGGTATATTGAATTCCTTTAAACATTCTCCAAAATCCCCCAGCATCGGTTTATCGGCGCCCTGCCATACAGGGATCGTTGTGTTCCAAACGGCCCTGATTTGCCATCGCTGAATCAGGCGCCGGCTTCTTTACTTTCTCCGCCTGCGGCTTTTTTCATGTTGATGATGTCGGACGCCGTGATGACCTTCTCAATGTCAAGCAGCAGACGAACCCGTCCTCCCGTTTTACCCACGCCCAGAAGATATTCCGGATTGACATCTGCGCCGAATGATGGGGTATCCTCAATATCGTCGGAGCTGATGTTCACAACTTCCGAAACTTTATCGACCAGGATCCCCATCATCATACTGGTGGTTTTGATTACGATGATGCAGGTCTCATCGGTAATTTCAGTCTCTTCCATACCGAACTTTATTTTCAAATCCATGATCGGATGGATTTTGCCCCGCAGATTGATGACGCCTCTGATATAACTGGAGGTAAGAGGCACCGGCGTTATCGGCATACGTCCGATGATTTCCTGCACCTTTAAAATCTCAACACCATATTCTTCGCTGGCAAGGAAAAAGGTAAGGTACTTACCGGCACGGGAATCAAGAGTGGCAGACTGACCGTCCCTGGATGCAGTTGCGTTATTCATGCTGTTTCCTCCTCTATGGCCTGTTTATGAATTGGTTAGATTGACCTGCTGCCGCGATATGCTGACGATTCCGGACGCGTCCAGAATCAAACCGACCGTTCCATCGCCCATGATGGCCCCGCCGGCGACGCCTGGAACATTATTGAATCCCTTGCCCAGCAATTTGGTCACAACCTGGGTTTGTCCCAAAAGGTCGTCGACAAAGAGAGCGCATCTTTTATTCCCCTCGCCGATGACCACGAGCAAACCGGAGGTCAGATGCACCTGGGCATCCGGTATATTAAACAAACGGTGCAGTCTGACGACCGGCACCAGTTCTTCCCGGAACAAAAGCATTTCGGCTCTTTGATTGACGGTATGGATATCAGACTCTTCCGGTCTGACGGCTTTCTGAATATTGAAAGTGGGCAGGATATACCTTTGGGAACCAACTTTGACAATCATGCCATCGGTTATCGCCATGGTCAGAGGCATTCTCATAATAAAGGTACATCCCTGACCTTCCGTCGTCTGCACCTCTATCCGTCCCCGAAGAGCTTCAACGGCCTGGCGCACTACATCCATTCCGACTCCCCGGCCGGATACCTCCGTCACTTTTTCGGCCGTGGAAAAGCCGGGCAGGAAGATCATCTGCCAGACTTCCTGATCGGTCATTCGGTCGGCTGAATCAATCAAACCGCGCTCCATCGCCTTATTCACGATGGTCTGGCGGGTCATCCCCCGTCCGTCATCCCAAACCGTCAGCATGATGCTTCCTTCAGAATGTCCCGCCGTCAAATAGATGCGTCCGTTTTCCGGTTTGCCGGCACGGCGTCTTTCTTCGGGCTTTTCAATACCGTGATCAACCGCGTTGCGAATCAGATGAATTAAAGGGTCGGCCACCATGTCAACCATACTGCGGTCGATTTCAATATCCTCGCCTTCCGTAACACAGGTTACAATTTTACCGTTTTTCAATGCCAGATCCCGGGCCAACCGAACCATTTTCTGAAAAGTACCCTTCATGGGAACCATCCGCAGAAACATGCTCAAATCATGAAGTTCGCGAACGATTTTCCCGGCCTGGGAAATTTTCTTGTTCAAATCGTGATATTTACCGCCCAAAACCAGTTCGTCCTGCCCCACCATCGTCTGGGCAATAACCAGCTCTCCCACGGTATCCAGCAATTTATCCAGCCGGTCCACCTTAACCCTGACGGTTGATTCCGCCATCTGATCGTGAACTTTGCTTGATGAAGCGGCCTTCTCCGATGACGTTTCCGCTTGTTTTTTTATGATTTTTTCCTTTGTTACTTTTGTTGCAGGCGGCTCGACCGACAAATGATCGGCGGCGGCTTCCCGGACGGCAGGAATGACGGATTGTGCATGGGAAACAAAGGTCCTCAGAGAGTCCAGCAATTCTTCATATCCGGAGGGAAGATCGATCTGCTGACCCGGACCCGATGACTTCATTCGCCCCAAAATACTCTTAATCACATCCAGCGACTTCAGCGCGATATTGGCGTGATTCGTGGTGAAAACATCCTCGCCGTCCCTCACCTTGGCCAGAATGGATTCCACCTGATGCGCGAGATCTTTAACACAGTCAAGATTAACAAAGGCGGATGTTCCCTTAATGGTATGGAAGCCTCTGAATATGGTATTGAGAAATTCCTGATTATCGGGATTTTGCTCCCAATGCAGAATGGCAGACTCGGCCATAACGGCCCATTCCATGTTTTCAATAATAAACTCATTCAACAAATCCGAATCAAAATCAGTGGATAACGTAAATTTTAATAATTCCCTGGCCTGATGCTTTTCCGGCGCTGTTTTTTGCCGCGCGTCCTCTATCCCGGCGAAATCCGCATCTCCATTACCCATGGCCTGTTCCAGCAATATGCCCAGACGGGCTACCGCGGAACGCCTGGCTTCCGGACTTTCCTCAAACATGGCGTCAACTTCGGAGCAGGCTTCGTTTAAAATATCTTTTATCCGCTCCGGAGCATTGTCTTTCATGGAAACAAGATTTTTCTTAAATTCTTCCAACTCCGCAAGATTTTCAGGATTGAGTTCAATTAAAAATATTGCCAGACGATTTAAATTCATTGCCAGAATAACAGTCCCTTCAAAAATTATAAGATGAACAATTTGACACTTAAAGAGAGTAGATTAAATAACCATTTCTGTTCAATATTACGTATTTTTTGTATGTTTTGTCAACATCATTGTTATGACACTTTTGTGCCGTTTGTGACCGGCAGCATCATGTCGGCCCATGCATGATCACACGGGGGCAGATCGCATGACATTCCCGTCATGACTGTCCGGATCTTCAGACGTCACACGATAGAATGTTATTGAAAAAAGAAAATAAATCTGTTTATAAAATGAAAAGAGCGCGATGCGGAACGGTCTGATGGATCGAGGCTCGGAAATCTGGACAAATTTTTTCGGGAAAATCAGAGCGTGGGAAAATTGTGCTTTTCCCGCAAATCATTTTATGATAACAAATCTTTTTCAAGAAGAGGTTTCTTATGATTAAAAAGATATTAATTGTTGATGATTCTCCCATATCGGTAAAAATCATTAAAAGTTGCGTTCCGAAAGATATGGGCTACGAATTGTATGACGCGGCTGACGGTCAAATGGGTGTGGACAAACACAAAGAAATTAAGCCGGACCTCACGTTCATGGACTTGACCATGCCGGTTATGACCGGGTTTCAGGCGTTAGAAGAAATTATCAAGATGGATCCAAAAGCCATCGTCATCATTCTGACCGCCGATGTCCAAATCAAGGCCATTGCCAAAGCGCACGAATTAGGCGCTTTTTCAGTATTAAAAAAACCGCCCTCCAAGGAATCCGTAGCCGGAGCCATCAAAGAAGCGGAAGAAGCCCTGGCTTCGCGTGGATAAATTATGCCGCAAAATGACAACATTCAGGGATTGATAACAAGCGCCGAGACGGATCTGCTTCAGGAGATCATGAATATTGCCTTCGGCCGCGCCGCTTCGGATCTTGCCGAATTCATCGATATCTTTGTTATTCTCAGTGTCCCGCAAATTAAGCTTCTGCCCGCGAGCGAACTGCCGGCATATATCAATAATGAAATCATGGATTATGACCAGGATAAAGTGTCTGTCGTGGAACAAAGTTTCTGGGGGAAATTTAAAGGAAACGCTCTGCTCGTTTTCCCTGCCGGATCGGGAAAAAGAATGATCACGCTCTTCGACGGCAGCGATAATTTTTTTGAATCCGATCCGTCGTACGAACGGGAAAAGGAAACATTCCTGGAAATAGGCAATATTCTGATCGGCGCCTGCATAGGAAAACTTGCGGAGCTCCTCGGCGATATCGCCACGTACTCACCTCCTCGCGTTCTTGTTGAAAAAAGTCTGCATCGCATCTACGAAAGCATCATTGATCCCGCAAGCATGGCCATTGTTTTGAAAACGGTGTTTGCCCTGAATGAAAAAAATATCAGCGGGTACATGTTTGTCCTGGCTAAGCAGGAGTCTTTTGCCTGGCTGAAAAATGCTCTGCACAAATTTCTGGAACAGTACGAATAGTATCAGCATCCTTTTCTTGATGCCGCCGAAAAAATTCTTATACCCGCACTATGATTTTTGCCTTGATTATCGTTCCGCGATTGTTTAAATAATTCTAAAATCACAATCAGGCGGACAGGTATGATGACTCATCTTCCGTTCATTGAAGCCATGAAGAAGCCGGAGTTTTATCCCCACAAGCCGGCGAAGGTGGAATTTATCCAAACGCATATTTCCTGTGTTTTCATCGCCGGAGACTTTGTTTACAAAATAAAAAAACCGCTTCGATTCGACTTTCTCGATTTTACAACCCTGGACAAACGGAAATTCTTCTGTGAAGAAGAATTGACATTGAATAAAAGACTTGCTCCCGGCACGTATCTGGACGTGGTGGCCATATCGCGAACAGCCCGGGGCGACATCACGCTTGGTGAAGGCGTTGAGGTTATTGATTATGCGGTGCGCATGAAAAAGCTACCGCCCGATAAAATGCTCAGAACCCTTCTCGCACACGGAACAGCGGACGAAAAAACCATGGATGCCCTCGCTGAAAAAATCGCCTTGTTTCACCGGAATGCGCGCACCGGCGACCGCATCGATGACATGGGCACAATCGAAAACATTCGTCACAACAACGAGGAAAATTTTACCGAAACAGCTGACTGCGTCAATGTCACCATTCCCGGATACCAGTACGAATTTATCCGAGGCTATGTGAATGCATTTCTGATGAAAAATAAATCTACTTTTGAAAAAAGGATTGCCGATCACCGGATCAGAGACTGTCACGGCGACCTGCATCTGGATCATATCTGCATGAACGAGGAAATTACAATTTTTGACTGCATCGAATTCAATGAACGTTTCCGCTGGGGCGATGTCGCCGAAGATGTGGCGTTCCTGACGATGGACATCGATTTCAACGGATATCCGCAACAGGCTGAAAATTTCGTGCAATCGTATATAAAATATTCCGGAGACACCGATCTGCTGAGACTGCTGAATTTTTATCGCTGCTATTATGCGTTTGTTCGCGGCAAGGTCACCAGCCTTCGTCTGTCTCAGAAGGAAAGCAACGCCAATGAACAACGGGAAATCATCCAATCGGCCAAACGCTATTTTGATCTCGCCTATACGTATGCCGCCCGGTTGGACAAGCCGGTTCTGATTCTGACCGCCGGATTAATGGGCTCCGGGAAAAGTTATCAGGCGCGAGATCTTGCCTGGCGTTTAGGCGCAGAAATTATCCGCACCGACGTGCTGCGGAAAGCATTATTCGATATCAAGGCAACGGAAAGGCGTTATGAACATTTCGGCGCCGGCATTTATTCCGATGATATTTCCCGTCTCGTGTACGAAAAAGCGTTGGCGCTGGCGGAGCAGAAAATGAAACAGGGCAAGACGGTGATCATCGATGCGTCCTTCAAAAAACGCGCGGAGCGCTTAAGGGCGCTGGCGCTGGCCGAAAAACTTCAGATTCGGTTTTTTGTTCTGGAATGCGTCTGTCCGGACGACGTGACCCAAAAAAGACTGGGAAAAAGAGTTTTGGACAACGATAACGTTTCGGACGGACGATGGGAGCTTTTTCAAAAGCAGAAAATTGATTTTGAAACAATCGATGAAATAGCAGCGGACTGCCGCTTTAAGATTGATACGTCCGTGAAGCCGGAAATCGACAGACAGGACATCATCAGAAAAATCAAGATGGAGGAATTCCTGCCATAAAAATGAATAGCGATGTTTATGTTTTGACGCTTTGTCCCTTTCTCCTTACGTGTTTGTCTTCGTCTGTTCTTTCAGTTTCTTTTCCTCTTCTTCTTTTAACCGCTTTTCTTCAGCTTTTTTCTTCTTGTCTTCTTCCTTCTTGATTCTGGCCTCTTCTTTGAGTCTCTGCGCTTCCACTTCCTTTAATTTCTTCGCTTCGGCTTTTACTTTCTTCTCTTCTTCCTTCTTGATCCGAGCCTGCTCTTTCAGTCGCTTCTCTTCTTCTTCTTTTAATTTCTTTGCTTCGGTTTTTTTCCTGCTCTCTTCCTCTTTCCTGATTCTTGCCTGCTCGGCAAGTCTTTTTTCCTCGGCTTCCTTTAACCGCTTCTCTTCAGCTTTTTTCTTCTTTGCTTCTTCTTTCTTTATTTTATCCTGTTCTTTATTTTTCTTTGCCTCATCCTCTTTCAGTTTCGCTTTTTCCTCTTCGGCAATTTTGGCTTTGGTTTCTCTGATGTAATTCTCGACTTTGTAATCGAGTCCGACATTGCTGTATTCGGCCGCAATCCTTTCAAAACGAGTCAGCGCCGCTTTGTACTTCTTCTGCGTCAGATAGAAATCCCCGATATAGAATTCCCGTTCGGCCAGTCGCTGTTTTACGTCTTTCAGCATCTTTTCCGCCATGATGCTGAATTTACTTTCAGGATAGCGGGCGATCAGCTTTTCCCATTCTTTTCTGGCATTCATTGTTTCTGTCTGGTCACGGTCAATGGCTTCCATCTGGTTGTAGTGACACATTCCGATCTGATAAATGGCGTATGGAACATTTTCATTGATCGGATGGAGCGAAATAAAATCGCTGTAAGCGTCTTGCGCTTCCGGATAATCCTTATTGCTGTACAGCGAATCGGCAATCCCTATTTCCGCCAGCACGGCCAGTTCATGCAGAGGATATTCTTCCTTAACGCGTGAAAAATATTCCCGCGCTTTTTTGTAATCTCCGTCCTTATATTCTTCGGCAGCCATGGCGTAAATTCCTTCCGGAGTGGCCTTGGGAAGATCACGCTGGCCGAAAAGATTGAAAGACGAACAGCCGCCGAGAACGAACGACACCACCAGGAGCGGCAGAATCATTTTCCATCCTGCTGCTTTTGCGAATTTTTCTGAATGCATTATCTTTAACCTCTTGGGCTGAACCATTGACTTACAAAGCTTTTTTGATCAAATCTTCAAGTCTGGCCTTGGGAACCAAGCCGACAATCGTTTCGAGGACTTTACCGTCTTTAAAAAGAATCAACGTGGGAATACTGCGAACGCCGAAGCGGATTGCCGTTTTCTGATTGTCGTCCACATTCAGCTTCATAATTTTGACGCTGTCTTTATACTGCCCGGCGACTTCCTCGACAATCGGACCGATGGCTTTACAGGGCCCGCACCACGGCGCCCAGAAATCGACGAGCACCGGCTTGTCGCTCTTTAAAACGTCGCTTTCAAAGTTACCATCGGTTGCAGCGTCCAATAATTCACTGCTCATGATAAAGCCCTCCTTAAAAATTTTAGCGTAGGTCTATATGTCATAATCACGCCCAGAAAGTCAAATGCTATCTCATACGATTCTTTGACTGCCGCGTCCGAATTTGTTATACAATCAGCCTCAAGGAGGCTCCTATGAACAGGCTGGGCATTATTTCCACAAAATTGGTCCTGGAACGAAGCGACGTGTTAAAGAACAGCTCCGTTCAGCCGGTAAAGAACAAATTCGGAAAAGCTTCCGTTTTTATTGCGGATCAAACTGCGCTGATCCTGAGACACGGTGACGACCCGAAAAATTACATTTTACCGCATATGATCAATTACCGAGCCAATCTGCAGGCGCTGAAAGATATCGGAGTTTCCGAAATCGTGAGCATCAACTCCACCGGTTCACTGAAAAAGGATTTAAAACCGGGGATGATCGTTGTTCCCGACGACTTCATGACACTGACCGCCACGCCCACCATTTACGAAAACAGCGCCGTGCATATCATACCTTCATTAAACGAAACGATCCGGCGAAAAATCATCAAGGCAGCCCTGAACAAGCATCTGGACGTGGTGCAAAAAGGAATTTATTTGCAGACACCGGGGCCGCGTCTGGAAACAAAAGCGGAAATAAAAATGATGACCCGCTTCGCCGATCTGGTGGGAATGACCATGGCCAACGAAGCGGTTATCGCCATGGAATTGGGCATTCCTTATGCGTGCGTCTGTTCCATCGATAATTTCGGCAACGGCCTGGTGGAAGACCCTTTAAGCATCGAGGAAATAACGAGTTGCACGCGTAAGAACGCCGACCGGATGGTTCACATTCTGAAAAGCTATATTGATTTATTCTTCTAGAATGCGCCCAACTGACACGGTTTAACCTTAATCTGCAACGCCTCACAGGCGGCGCATACTTTCATGCGCGGAATATTAAATTTCCCGGCGATCTCCCATGCGGCGGCGCAGGACAGCCTGTCGTTTTCCAGCGCCGACATGATGCTTTCCTTCAACTCCGGCGCTATTTCTTTGGCCGGCTGAACAATTTTCTTGGTTTCACCGTAACCGAAGAGCCCCAGCTGACATTTGGTAATATTAATATTAAGAATATCAATCGCCCGTCCCGTCTCCTCCAGGCTAAAGCCCAGTTCGTCCGCAATCTCCTCGGCTTTTTTACAGGTGATATTATTATTTTTCACCTGGCTAATGATTTCCTCTTTCAGCTCATCATCTATTTTGGAACCTTCCGGATGTTTTTTAAAATACTTTCCTTTATCTTCGTGTGCCATATTTTTCCCCTCCTGTATCGTCATCACATTTTGGACAAAGATTGAGTATCCAACGTTTTGAAACCTTTCTGTTCCAAAAGCTTTTCCGTTTTCTCCATCTGATCGACATCCACCACGAATACCGCCTTTTTCGAACTTTCCAGCACAAAGCCGTAGGCATTATTGATGTTAATGCCCTCCTGATAAAGCAGTTGCATCAAGTGATCCAGCGCACCGGGCGCATCGGGAATTAAAACAGCCAGCACGGCTCTGAGATGAGCCGTCATGCCGGCTCCGGACAGAGCTTTCTCGGCGCGTTCCGGTTCATCCACAATCAGATTGATAATGCCAAACGTGTCCGCCGTCGCTATCGTTGTCGCGCGAATGTTTATTTTCTCTCTGGCCAGAACGCCGGTAACCTTGGCCAGTTTCCCGGACTTGTTTTCCGCGAAAATAGAAAGCTGATAAGCAACCATATGCTTTTCTCCTCATGTCATTTTACACCAGATGGCTTTTCAAAATCAAAATATGAATTTTAACAAGCATACCCGGTATGATGCCAATAAATCAATCTTTAAATATCTTATCGGTCTTCATGACGCTCTGTCTGCGCCTCCACAAGACTGCCGCCGCAATACTTTTCACGGAGCCGCGGTTTCTCAATTTTGCCGGTGGGATTGCGCGGCACATCAT
Organism: Smithella sp.; assembly: GCA_035350895.1. Classification (GTDB taxonomy): domain Bacteria; phylum Desulfobacterota; class Syntrophia; order Syntrophales; family Smithellaceae; genus Smithella. The sequence goes on from DAOPVC010000008.1 coordinate 50,621, forward strand.
CAAAGATGATCCGTCGCGGCCGTTTGTAACGCGGCAGCGCTCCGCAAAATGTCTCGATTTCTTTTTCAGAGATAGAGATTCCCGGCTTCAGTTCAACGATGGCGGCAACGATCTCACCCAATCGCTGATCGGGAAGCCCGATCACCGCCACATCCTTGATCGCATCGTGGGTGCGCAAAAAATCCTCGATCTGCACGGGATAAATGTTTTCACCGCCGGTGATAATAACATCCTTTCTACGGTCCACCAGATAAATGAATCCGTCCTCATCCATGCGCGCCATATCACCCGTATACAGCCAGCCGTTTTTGAGAACTTCAGCGGTGGCTTCCGGATTTCTGTAATAACATTTCATCACGCCTGCGCCTTTGACACAAAGCTCTCCCACATCGCCCTGTTGCACCGCCCGACCGTTTTCATCCACGATCTGCACTTCCCATTTGTAACCGGCTATGCCGATGGCGCCGACTTTATGGATATTTTTAATGCCGAGATGGACACACCCCGGCCCGATGGATTCCGAAAGGCCGTAATTGGTGTCATATTCGTGTTCGGGAAAATATTTTTTCCAGCGCTTAATCAGGCTGGGCGGAACCGGCTGCGCGCCGATGTGCATCAGCCGCCACTGATCGAGCTTGTAATTTTTCAGCTTGATCT
>DAOPVC010000009.1:0-48253 GCA_035350895.1 Smithella sp.
TCGTCCAGAATATACTTGGATGCGCCGCCGAACCGGGAATTATTTTTTTCTGAAAACATGATTTACTCCTGTTGCCCTTGATTTAAAACGCAAAACGTCCGCAAAGAGCTGATGTGAAATTTACAACAATAGGTTTTCTATACGATTGTCCCGGAAAATACCAGTCGTTTTTGCCTGAGCGCCGGCCAATGAAATAACTCAAAGTTTGAGGGATGGTCGTCTGTTAAACCACGGGTTGGCTTTTTCCAGTTGAGCCGCCAGCCGAAAGAGCGTGGCTTCGTCGCCAAAGGGAGCAACAAACTGCACGCCGCAGGGCATACCCTGTTCATCCCAGTGGAGCGGCACATTCATGGCCGGTTGACCGGTAAAGTTGGCCAGTTGTGTAAAAGGAGTCTTGGCGAGCGTCTGGATCGCTATCTGGTTAACCATTCCGGATGCTTTAGCCAGAGTCCCGAGTCTTAAAATACTTATGATTTTCATGGCGGTCTTTTCGTAAGGTTTCGGCAGGAGCTCGCCTATTTTCGCAGCGGGAAACGCCACGGTCGGCGTCAAATATAAGTCATATTTCCGGTGAAATTCCCCCATGATCCTTGCGGCAATATCCCATTCGCGCATCGCCTCGACAAAATCTCCGGCGCTGTAACAACGACCAAGTTGTCCGAAAAACCAGGTAGTGATTTCAAAATCATTTTGACCGACTTTTTTCTTCAACACGTCCTCCGCGTGTTTGATATCGGCGGCCGTTTCACCAAAGTACATCGTAAAATAGGAATTCGCCAGGCGAAGACCATCCAGTGACGGTCTGGCCTCTTCCACGTTATGCCCCAGACTCTCCAGCAGCCTGGCGGTTTTGATCACGGCATCGGCGCAGGATTCGTGCGTGCCGGCGCCCAACGGCGATTCCGTGTTAAAAGCGATTTTCAATGAACCGGTATCTCTTTTGATTTCGTCGCTGTAAGGCATGTCGGGCGGTTTGATAATATAAGGCGCGCCCTTATCGACGCCGCAAATGGCATCAAGCATGGCGGCGCTGTCCCGCACCGAACGCGTCAGCACATGCTCAACGGCGGCCCCCTGCCACCATTCACCGACCTTCGGTCCGGTTGGCGTGCGTCCCCGCGATGTTTTTAAACCGAACAATCCGCAGTAACAGGCGGGAATCCGAATGGACCCGCCGCCGTCGCCTCCCGAAGCCATAGGCACCATGCCGGCAGCCACTGCGGCAGCGGAACCTCCGCTTGATCCGCCGGGAGTGCGTTCGATATCCCAGGGATTACGCGTCGGACCGAACAGTTCCGGTTCGGTGATGCCCATCAAACCGAACTCCGGCGTGCTGGTTTTACCCATCGTAATCACGCCGGATTTTTTGAAGCGTTTCACCAGTTCGCTGTCGTAATCGGGCACATAATCTTTATAGGCGCGGCAACCGCTGGTGAATCTTACCCCTGCGTAAGCGCTGAGTAAATCCTTCAACAGAAAAGGAACTCCGGCGAAAGGACCTTCCGGCAACTCCTTTTTCGCGGCGGCGCGTCCGATCTCAAACATCGGGGTCACGACCGCGTTGAGAGCCGGATTTAATTTTTCAATACGACTGATCGCCTCATCGCAAAGCTCGACCGGAGAAATTTTTTTCTTCCGCACAAGTTCAGCCAATCCCAATCCGTCATACTGTTCGTACTCAGTAAAACCGGCCATGTTCGGACACCTCCCGCGTTCCGTCTTTCAATGATTTGTTTATCTCTTTACCGCTTGATTCCGGACAAAAAAATGATGCTGATTGTTTCTTTTGCTTTTCACGATCGGCAAGACTATATTGCAATTTAATTTATCCCATGCCGATTACAAATCTTTTCCCGCCAGGCCCTCGACAAAAGCCAGAACATTTTTCCCGAGGACAGCGTGATTGTAGCCGCCTTCCAGAATGCCGAAGCATCCGCCGTTGTTCCGCCGGGCGGCATCTCTCACCAGTCCGCCCATGTATTGGTAGTCTTCGGTCTTCAACAGTCCGCCCCAGTCGTCTTCGTGATGGTCGAAGCCGGCGGACACGGCAATCATATCGGCATCCGTTCCGGACAACGCGTTGTGCACCTGTTTTAAATATTCGTTGCGATGGGATCCCGTCGGATTAAGAATCGTCACATAGCCTTTGTTTTCCAGAATATTCACATTGCCGTCGCCGTAATGCAGATCGAAATCCAGAATAAACGCTTTTTTGATGTTGCCTTCTCGTTTGAGTTTTTCCAGCGCAATCGACATGTTGTTAAAATAACAAAACCCCCACGCGCTGCCTGAAGAGGCGTGATGTCCCGGAGGACGAATAAGCGCAAAACAGGGTTCCGTCAACCCGATCTGCGCCGCCTTGATCGCACCGCCGGCGGCCAGCGCGGCAATCGCGTAAACGCCTTCGCGCTCGACGGCCCGGACATGATCGGGTGTATGCACGCTGAGAATGTCTTCACGGGATGCCGCCGCCGGTTCGACAAAAGTTACTTTGCCGCGCAGGGTTTTTTCCACCGCCTGAATTCTTCCCGATGCGGAAGCGGGATCGCTTGAATAAACGTCGTTATAATCTTTATGATAGATCACCTTCATACAATCCTCCCGTCATATCGGCATGAAAACATGCCTACTTCAAAATTCCCAGCGACGTTAACGCATTGATCGTATTGGCGGCCACCGGAAATGATTTCAAATCTTCCGGCGAAAACCAGCGGGCGTCTAAGGCATCATCGGCGCCTTTTACTTCTCCGGAAAGATAATCCGCTGCGAAATCGACAATCACGTAATGAAACTTGATTTTTCTCTGATCGTCGCGTTCGATGAAATCAAAAACATAGACGCAGGAACCGACCCGGATACGGACGCCCGTTTCTTCCAGAATCTCCCGCACCGCGCACTCCTGCAACGTCTCACCCAGTTTGAGGGTTCCGCCGGGAATCGCCCATAATCCGCGGCTCGGTTCTATGCCCCGCTTCACCAGCAGAACGTTTCCGTCCTTGACGGTAATTGCTCCTACGCCAACCCGCGGTTCAACCGGATAAGCATTGCCCATCTATTTTTTTCCCTCCATGATGAACGAAAAACGGCTTTCAAGCCACGGTTCCCTCCGGCCGTCGAAGACTCTTTCCACAAAACGGATGCGCCTGTTTTTACCGATCAGCAAAATCGTCGAAGAGCGGGTGCCGTAAATCGGGCTCTCGATAAAAATGGTGGATAAAAGCCGTTCCCACTCGAGACCGATACCGGTCGCGGGCAACGTTTCATCGGGGGGGACACGCCGGTCAGCCAGCAGAGCGAATAACGCTTCTTCCAGGACCGCTCCTTTTTCATCCATGGCCGCTTTCATCATTTTTTTCGCCCTTTTTATCTTCGGCCAGGGGGTGTCAAGAAGATGATTGCTTAAGCCGTAAAGGCCGGGCTGGAGCTTTTGCATCCGGCCGCGACTGGAGAAAACAAAAAGATCCTTGTCATGGCCCGCAAGGAGATTGAAACCGTTATATTGACCGGCCTGGTCTGATATTTTTTTCAGATAATGTTCAATGGTGTGTTTGCCGGTCAGATAATCGCTGACCAGCCGGCCACGAGACGGCGCGCCGCTTTTTAAAGACGACGGATCGCGATAATTGGTGACGGCGGCTATTTTCCCGTTCCGGGTTACGCCCAGCCATGTTCCGCCGTTTTTCAAATCGCGACCGGCAAGAACGCGGGAATGATCCTTCCAGAAATCCGCAGCCGAGGAAGGCCTTTCATAAAATTCATCGCGATTGGCGGCCAGAATCAGCCGGTAAGCAGGATGAACATCGTAAGCAAATACTATCAGGCACATGAGATTCTCTGCAATCGGAATGCTTTTTTTATTGAATGATTTCTTTCAATCTGCCGATTATTCTCGTCAGGGTGTCTCCCGCCGGAGCGTTGATAAATACATCGGCGATATCGTCCTGTCCCGTCTGCCCCATGTTAACGATGACGATCTTCGCCCCGGATTGTTTGGCATACAGCGGCATGTAGGCCGCCGGATAAACAACCAGGGAAGATCCGATCACCATGAACAAATCGCATTTCTCGGATTCCTGCTCGGCCATCCTCAGCGTATCCGGAGGGAGCATCTCTCCGAAAAAGACAACCCCCGGCTTGAGCAGGCCCGCACATTTTTCGCAAACCGGAAAATGGTCAGGCGACGGATGTTTCTGTCTCATCGTTTCCAGATCATAGCGTTCACCGCAGTCAAGGCAAACGAGCCATTGCATGTTGCCGTGCAATTCATGAACCTTTTGGGGATCCGTGCCCGCGCGCTGGTGAAGGTTGTCAATGTTCTGCGTAATCACGGAACTTAACTTGTTCATTTTTTCCAGTTCGGCAATCGCCAGATGCGCCCGGTTGGGTCGGGAATTGGCCATCAATCCGCCTTCCACCAGATAGTACCAGACCTTTTTGCGCGTTTCGCCGGAACGTAAAAACCGGTCAATCGTAAAATCTTCGGGATCAACCTTCGTCCAGAGGCCGTCGGGTCCTCTGAAATCCGGGATGCCCGATTCCGTGCTGATGCCCGCTCCCGTAAAGACCACCAGCTTTTTCGATTCCGCAATCCATTGCGCAACTTGATTAATTTTTTCTTCCATGAATTTTCGCTGCCACCTTGGTTACAAATTCTTTTGATTCTTTTTTACCGCCCGCTGTGATCCCCGCGCGAATATCTTTAAATGCTTTTTCATAGATGTCCAGCATTTTAATGGTTTGAGCATTCCCCCGGATAATATCCAGATAGAGGTCGGGACTTTCCGTAAAAATCTTTCGGATAATATCCATTTTTGTGCGGAAAATCGGCGTGGAGAATTTATCGATATCCGCGAAGGCCATCCCGGTCCGCGCAATGGACAGTCCCAGCACCATGGTATCGAGATGATTGAGCGCCTGAACAACGGCCATCATCCGGTCATGTTTCCCGGGTGTTGATACCCGGACGGTCATTTTGTTTCTTTGAAAAACGTCTTTGAGCCAGCCGAGCCATTGCTTTCCGCGGGCCGGACATAAAATAACGTTCTGTCCGGAAACATCCTTCAACTGCGGACCGAAAAGCGGATGACAGCCGATGACCTCCGCCTGGGAATTTTTCAGCATCCATTGAACCGGTTCCTTTTTCAACGACGTCAGATCCATGAGTAGCTGGTCTTTGGTCAGTTGCGGACCGACTTTTTTAATCATCTCAGCGGTTGCGGAAATAGGCACGGCCACAACAATCACATGACAGAGCCTGGTCAGATCCTTGATTTGCATCTTTGTCTTCCTGCCGCAGACATGGACGATGACGTTTTCCTTTCTCAGCAATCGGGCAAACCACTTGCCCATGCCGTTGGTGCCGCCGATGATTCCCACTTTAATATTTTTCATGATTGGATCGCCTTCTGCCGGAGCAAGTGATCGGCCACAACAATATTCACCATGGCTTCACAGACCGGCACGATGCGGGGAAGAACACAGATATCGTGTCTTCCCTTGATTTCAACAGTTCGTCCGGCGCCCTTGACATCAACGGTCTGCTGCGGTCTGGCAATGGAGGGAATCGGCTTGCAGTATGCTCTCAGGACAATGGGTTCTCCATTGGTAATACCGGCGAGTATGCCTCCGGCGTGATTGGTTTTAAATCCTTCAGGCGTCATTTGATCGTTGGTTTGAGACCCCTGCAGGGCGGCCACAGCAAAGCCGTCTCCCACTTCGACGGCTTTAACGGAACCGATGCTCATCAGCGCTTTGGCCAGATCGGCATCCATTTTGTCGAAAACCGGTTCGCCCAGTCCGGCGGGACAACCGCAGACAATAATTTCCACAACCCCGCCCAGAGAATCGCCCTCTTTCCGCACAGCGTCCAGCGTTTTCTCCATTCTCGCGGCAGCTTCTGCATCGGGACAAAAAAGAGGATTTGCCTGCACAGCCTTTCTCAAATTCTTATGAGCGACACAACGTTCCCGGTCAATATCGATGCCGCCTATCGACCGTGTATAGGCAATGACATCGATATTTTCCCCAGCGATTATTTTTGCGGCAATGGCTCCGGCGGCAACCCGGGCGGCGGTTTCCCGGCCGGAGGCTCGTCCTCCGCCGCGCCAGTCGCGGATTCCGTATTTTTGAAGATAGGTAAAATCTCCCTGGCCGGGGCGAAACACATCTTTTAACTCGGCATAGGAAGACGATTTCGCATCCGTATTATTGATGATCAGAGAAACAGGCGTGCCGGTTGTCTTGCCTTCAAAGACACCGGAAAGAATTTCAACCCGGTCACTCTCTTTTCTCGTGGTGGAGGAAACAGCACGGGAAGGTTTTCTTTTGTCCAACGCCTGTTGAATATCCGTCTCGCTTAAGGGAATTCCAGCGGGACAGCCATCCACAACCGCGCCCAGAGCTTTTCCATGGGATTCTCCCCAGGTTGTTACGCGAAAAACACTGCCTGTCGTATTTCCGGACATAGATTTTTACCTTTTATTTTTCTTGATGATTTTATCCAATTTCTCGGTTTTGAGCAAATAGTGATAAATTTCCTCGGCGACCTGGCTGGCATTCTTGAACATCGTGTCCACCGTGTAATCGGCCGCTTTCTCATATAAAGGAAGCCTTTTTCTCATCGTATCGATGGTTTCCTGAACGATATTGCCCGGTGTAAACTGTGGTCGCGTCGCTCCGTTTTGTGCGTCGTGTTTCAGCCGGTCGATAATATCCTGCAGCGGCGCATTAAGCCAGACAATAACCCCTGCCTGTTTTAACAAATCAACATTTTGTTTTAACAAATCTATATTTTCCCTGAATAAAACCACGCCGCCGCCCGTGGCGATGACGCAATCCTCCAACTGAATCAGCTTTTCAATGGTTTCTCTCTCCCGGGCGCGAAAAAACTCCCACCCGTGAAGCGCGACAATCTCCTTTACCGGCATTTCCATGCTTTCTTCAATCATGGCGTCGGTATCCCGGAAATCAATTTTCAGTTTTGCGGCAAGAAGCTTGCCTACAGTGGATTTACCCGTTGCCCTGTAGCCGATTAAAATAACCTTCATAACTTTTTCAATTCCTCCCAAAACGAAGGAAACGACTTATCAACGCATTTTTTATCGCTGATGTCAATGCCGCGAACAACAAGACCGGCGATCGCGAAGCTCATGGCGATACGGTGGTCGTTATAGGTTTCAATGGTTGCGGGATGCATCTTTCCGCCGTGAATGATCATTCCGTCGGATCGCTCCTGCGCTTCAATCCCGCAGCGGTTCAGTTCCGTAACCATAGCCGCCAGACGGTTGCTTTCCTTGATTCTCAGATGCGCCACATTGCTGATGATCGTTTGTCCGCGTCGAAACGCCGACAGTACGGCCAGCGTGGGAACCATGTCCGGCATATCGTTGAGATCAAACACAAGATCACCACCCGGCAAATCATTCCCCGTAATTTCCACCGCGTTGTTTTCCGATTGGACCCGGCAGCCCAGCTTTTCCAGGACATTCAGCAAACGGATATCGCCCTGCTTGCTTTCGCGCTGGATGCCTTCCACCCGAATGGTCTTCTTCAACAACGCCGCCGCCATGAAAAAATATGAAGCGCTGGATGCGTCTCCCTCGACAATGTATTGACGCCCCCGATAAATTTTTCCCGCCTTGACATGATATTCATACGTCCCCGTTTGACGGATGTCCGCCCCGAAATCCTTCATCACGGCAATGGTCAAATCAATGTAGGGCGTGGAAACAACACCTCCTTCCAGATTCAGATCAATGCCTTTCGCCGTGTAAGGCGCGCACAGAAGCAGCGCCGATACGTACTGCGAGCTTTCAATATCGCGCAACGTTACCCTTCCGCCCGCCAATCCATCGGCGTTTATTCGAACCGGCGGACACTCATTGCGGGTTACAATATCAACGCCCATGGTTTTTAACGCATCCGCCAGCGCGCCTACCGGCCTTTCGCAGAGACGTTTTTCACCGGTCAGAATATACTGCCCTCTTCCCAGACACACCAGCGCGGTCAGAAATCGGAGCGCCGTGCCGTTATTTCCGAGAAATAATTCTCTGCCGTTGTTCGCTAATCCGCCCGCGATGCCGGAAACGGAAAAACCGTTTTTACGGGCTTCGATGGTCGCCCCCAGCGCTCGCAACCCTTCCATCAGATAGGCTGTATCCTGAGAAACCAGAACATTGCCGATGAGAGAATCACCCTCCGCCAGCGCGGCAGCCACCAGAGCCCGCTGACTCAAGCTTTTGGACCCGGGAACGCGAACGTCGGTTGCGCCTTGATCGATTCGATTGCTTTCTTTACTCATGTTGTTTCAACTGCTCCATGATGACTTTTTTCATCAACGCCCTCGGCGGTTCTTTTCCCGTCCACAACTTTAATTGTTCCGCGCCCTGATGGACAAACATATCGACTCCGGGAAAAATACGACAGCCCTGTCGCTCGGCATCCGCCAGCAATCGGGTCTGGAGAGGGTTGTAGATCACATCCATGACATATTTGTAATTGCGCAGCACCGACGCCGCCACCGGAGTTTTACTCCGGTGAGGATACATGCCCACGGGCGTTGTATTGATCAGCCCATCGGCTTTGATTCTGCCGACTTCAGAAAGCGGATAAAAAGGGCATCGCATTTTTTCCGACAGAATTTCCGCTTTTTTTAGTGTTCGATTAACGATGATGGGAAATCCGCCTTCCCGGAGAATGCCGTAAGCCGCCGCCCGAGCCGTTCCGCCGGCGCCGACAATCACAAACGTTTTATTTTTAACGGTCATTGCTTTTTTCAGCGTAAGGATTAATCCCAGCCAATCCGTATTATAACCGCACAGACGGCCGTTATGGTTCACAATGGTGTTGACCGCTCCAATGTCGAGGGCATCTTCGCCGAGATCATCCAGGTATTCCATCACGGCAACTTTAAAAGGAATGGTGACGCTGGCGCCGCGAATATTCATCGCTCTCAGACCTTCCATCGCGCCGCCGATATTCTGAACGCAAAAAGCAACATACTTTTCCGAAACGCCCAGTTGTTTTAAAGCGGCGTCATGCATCACGGGAGAAAGACTTTGTTCCACCGGATTGCCGATCAGGATGTAATGTTTCGGAAATGTCTTCTGCAATGACAACGGAGAAACCAGCGGCTCTCTGTTTTTCCCCTTGAACCATTCCTGTATCCGATTCATTTCATGAACGGTAAACTGTCCCGGCGCCGACTGTCCCACCCGGTCCAGGGCGGCAAAGCTCAGGAAATTGCCCATAAGGGGCGCGACGGCGCGGCTGACGCCGCCCTGATCTCCCATGCAGAGGGAAATGATCTTCTGCGATTTCGCGCGGGCATAGGAAATCAAATTCAACGTTGTCAGATTATCTTCCACGGTTGTTGCCGTTGTGACGATTTTTACGACGTCCGGTCTGTAGCGGACGCACCGATGAAATATTTTCTTCAATTGCGTCAGAGACGGGGTGTCCTGAAGATTGTGATAAGAAACGATCATTTGCGTTTTTCCGCCTTTTCTCTCACAGGATGATTTGAGTTCATTGATGATTTTGCTTCCTTCCGTAAGTTCAATATCGATGAAATCAGCTCCCAAATCTATCGCTTCTTTGAGCAAGGCCACTTTTTCATCTCTACTTTTGACAACGCTTCCGGCGCGCGCCGATCCGCCGGCGGACGCTGCTTCGTCTGCTTTTCTGCAGGTCACAATGATCCGAACGGAATCGGATTCATCGCGAACGGCAGAGATCAGTCTGGCCAGACTGATTTTTCCGATTAAATCCATTCGTAATTCCAGAAAATCGGCCAACTGGCAGCCTCTTTCAACGGCATGGAAAGCCTCTTGGGCTGTGCCTGATGTAATGGGGATGCAGATCATAGCGCACCTTCGCTTTTGGGGTATGAGCCCAGGATCTTCATGAAAGTCGTTTTCTTCTTCAGTTCTTTGAGACAGCTCTGAACAGGTTCGTCCGTGCTATGGCCGATCATATCCACAAAAAAGCTGTATTCCCATAATTTGTCTTTTACGGGATGTGATTCTATTTTAGCCAGATTGATTTTGCGTCTGGCGAACGCCGACAATGCAGCGTGCAGCGAACCGGGAGAATGCGGCGTGGCAAAGATTAAAGAGGTTTTATCATTGCCGGTCGCATCGCTTTCACCGTTACCAATGACCAGAAACCGTGTCATATTGGACGAATTATCTTCAATGCCTTCCGCCAGCAGATTGACGCCGTAAATTTTCCCGGCCAGAGAGCTGCCGATCGCAGCGTCATTTTTCTTTCCCCGGATCATTTGCACCGCCGCCGCCGTGCTTTCTGTCTCATTCAAAATGCAGTTGGGGAAATTCGTTCTGATCCACACCTGGCACTGGGCCAGAGCGTGGGGATGCGAATAAATTCTTTTGATATCCTTCATGCTTCTGGCCGAGGAAATCAAACACTGGCTGATCCGCAGATAGATCTCCGCCCTGATTTTCAACGGGGTTGTAATCAGCCGGTCCAGCGTCATATTGACCGAACCTTCCAGAGAATTTTCCACGGGGACAACGCCCCAGTCAATCGAGCCCTTTTCCACTTCGTCAAAAACGCGGGAGATTCCGGTTTGAGGGAAATAGACGCCGGACTCGCCGAAATGCATTCGTGACGCCAGATGGGAAAACGAAGCCTCCGGCCCCAGAAAAGCAATCGTCATCGGCCTCTGTAAATCGCGTGACGCGGAAATAATTTCCCGGAATATCGTCGTCAACGCTTTTTGAGGCAGCGGTCCGGGATTGATCTCGCACAGATAACCATGAACTTTCGCTTCCTGGGAGGGGTCGTATACCTGCATTCCGCCTTCCCCTTTCACCTTGCCGATCTGTACGGAAATCTGCGCCCTTTCATTCAGGAGCCGGACGATCTCCGCGTCTTTGTCCTTTATTTTTCCTCTTAAGATTTCCAACCTGCGCGATTTCATTTTTTCATCTCCTCAATGACGGCAGCGATCATTTTATCTTCCATGTTCCCGTGGATAAAAGGCATCCCTATTTTTTTCAATAAAACAAAATGGATGATATCCCCTTTTCTTTTTTTATCCATTTTCAACCGGGCGATGATTTTATCGCCGTCCAGTGATTTCGGGATCGTGACGGGAAGCCCGGCCCGATGAATCAGCGCCTCGATGCGATCCGCTTCATGGTTCTTCAGATAACCCATCTTTCCGGAAAGATGCGCCGCAGCGATCATTCCCATCGCCACGCCTTCGCCGTGCGTTATCGCATAGTTCGAAACGGATTCCAGCGCGTGTCCCAGCGTGTGCCCGAAATTAAGAATGCGCCGCAATCCCTGCTCTCTTTCATCGATTTCGACCACCGATTTTTTGATCTGGCAGCAGGTCTCCACCAGATTCAGCATCCGTTTCGGATCTCTGGATTTTATGGCGTCCATGTTGTCTTCCAGTGCGCGGAACATTTTCTCATCATCAATAATGCCGTATTTTATAATTTCCGCCAACCCATTATTATATTCTTTTTCCGGCAGCGTTTCCAGAAAGTGCAGACTGGCAAACACCGCGCCGGGTTGATAAAAGGTCCCCAGGAGATTTTTCCCGAAAGGGAGATCGATTCCCGTCTTGCCGCCGATACTGCTGTCCACCTGTGCGACCAGGGTGGTGGGAATTTGAAGATAAGGCACGGAACGCATGAATATGGAGGCAATAAAACCGACCATATCCCCGACGACGCCTCCGCCCAGCGCAATCAGACAGGTTTCCCGGTCAGCGCCCATTTCCATCAATTGCTTCGAGATATCCAGCGCCGTATTGATATTTTTGGATGCCTCCCCTGCGGGAAATTCGATCACGGAAGCATTTAATCCGATGTCTTTTAAAGCGCCGAGGAACTGTTTGCCGTAAAACCTGCCGACAACGTTATCGGTAATCACCGCGTAACGACCGGCTTTATGATTCTTGGCGATAAGAAGAATCATCCTGTCCACGATATCTTTGCCGATGCGAATCTCGTAAGAACATGAAACCTTCTTATCCAGATTAACTTTTACCGTTCGCATAGTCCATCATCCTTTCAGCTTTTCTGCATCACGGTTTTAATGTTTCATGACGGCGGTAATGGCTTTCAATTCCTCCATCATCTGATAGAACTTTTCCGGCTTCAGCGACTGTGCTCCGTCGGAAACGGCTTTCTCCGGTTCCGGATGAACTTCCACGATAATACCGTCTGCCCCCACGGCAACCGCCGCGCGTGAAAGCGGAATCACATATCTCCAGTTACCGGCGGCATGGCTGGGATCGACAATCACCGGCAGATGCGTCATTTCTTTTAACACCGGCACGGCGCTTAAATCCAGCGTGTTTCGTGTCGCCGTTTCAAAAGTCCGGATGCCGCGTTCACAAAGAATAACATTCGCATTGCCCTCCGACAGAATGTATTCCGCCGACATCAGCAATTCCTCAATGGTTGTGCTCATCCCTCTTTTTAAGAGCACCGGTTTGCGTGAGTGGCCGACCTTTTTCAGCAGGGCGAAATTCTGAACATTGCGCGCGCCGATCTGCAGCATATCGGCATACGTTTCCACAATATCAACGTCCGCCGGATTGACAACCTCGGTCACGGTGGGAAGACCGGTTCGGGCGCTGACCTGATTCAACAATTTCAATCCCTCTTCTTCCATGCCCTGAAAGCTGTAGGGTGACGTCCGCGGTTTATAGGCTCCGCCTCTCAGAATTTGCGCTCCTCCTTTTTTGGCGACATAGGCGGATTCCAGCAACTGTTCCTCGCTTTCAATCGCACAGGGACCGGCGATGACCACAAATTCCGGTCCGCCGATTTTGACCGAGCCGACCGATACTTCGGTATTGCCGTCATGCGATTCACGACTGGCCAGTTTGTAAGGTTTCAAAATCGGCATTGTCTTTTCGACTCCCGGCAGGGATTCGGCATATTTGAGAATCTCCTTGCCCCGATTGTCACCGACGGCTCCGATAATCGTTCTTTCCACACCGATTGACGGGTGAGCTTTGTAGCCGACGGATTCAATCCACCGGACCACATCTTCAATCTGTTTTTCGGTAGCGTGATTTTTCATTACAATAATCATTTTTCCCCTCCTGAAAATTAAAAAGCCAGAGCGTTTTTGCCGCCCCGGCCACAAAAAAGAAAAGCCACGGGCGATTTCGATCTACCCATGGCTGTTTTGGTTTATTGAACCTTAACGAGTCCTCCTCAGCGACGGGCAGACCGATGTAAAATAGGTATAAAACCAATAACCGTAAGAAATAATGTTTACATTCAGTTTTCTGTCCATCGTGAAATTCCTGTTTCTGTTATGCCGCCTTACTTAATGAAACAGAATATATTTGTCAAGAAAAATTTTTTCACTGTGTCGGACATCAGGAGACATCCCGAAAAAACCTGATCTGTTTACGCGCGCGCGAAAACCGCCTGCCGATATCATTTCTCATCATTGCGGAAACAACAACCGAATCATGCATACGAACGTTTTTTCTTTCTTGACAAAAAATGAATGATTTGAATAGTCAATGACGCAGAAAACTATTGTTCAAAGTGAGTATGGTATGGAAAAATTTTTCGATCCGAAATCCGTTGTTGTCATTGGCGCTTCCAATACCCCCTTCAACCTGGGGTCTACGATCTGCAATATGCTGAAGGATTATCTTGGGTACAAAGGAGCTGTTTACGTGGTCAATTCAAAAGGGGAAACGGTCAACGGCTATCCCGGTTATTCCTCCGTGAGGGATCTTCCTGAAGCGCCGGACCTGGCGGTTATCATCGTGTCGGCAAAAAATGTTCCCTCCATCATCAGGGATTGCGCTTTTAAGGGAATCCGGCGCATTATCATTGAAAGCGCCGGTTTTTCCGAGGGCGGTGAAAACGGTAAGAAGATGCAGCACGAAATCGACGAGGTGGTTCGATCCAGCAGAATTCGCATTATGGGACCGAATTGTCTGGGAACGTTGAGCACGCATGATAAATTCTGCTGTTTCTACGGCGTCAACCCCAGCCTGGTAGAGATGAATCAGATATTCGAAACGCCGGGCAACATTTCCTATATCATCCAGAGCGGCGGCATTGCCGTTCTGGTCATGGAATCCCTGTACTACGACCTTGTCGGCGTAAACAAAGTCGTCAGCATCGGCAACAAATGCGACGTCGATGAAGCGGACCTCATCGACTACTTTCAAAATGACGCGACGAAGGTTATCGGCATCTATCTGGAGAATGTGGACAAGGGCCGCAAACTCATGGAAGCCGCCGCAAAGTCGCGCAAGCCGGTTCTGATCTACAAGGTGGGCCGAACGCCGGAGGGCGCACTGGCCGCCATGTCTCACACGGCGGGAATGGCCAACAATGACCGGATTTTTGAGAGCGCCTGTAAACAGGCGGGGATCATTCGCCTGCAATCCATCGACGAACTTCACTCTCTGCCCAAGATATTCACGGAAATGCCTCTCTTGAAGGGAAAGCGGGTGGCCATGTTTACGAATTCCGGAGCATTCGGCAGCATCAGCGCGGATCTTCTGGTGGAAGCGGGATTGCAGGTGGTTCGTCTTGCCCCGCAGACACAGGAAAAATTAAAAAAAGCGGGACAAGTCTTCAATATCAAAAATCCCGTAGATATCGGTCCCGCGCCGCCGCAGACATACCTCGACATATTCGAAATTCTTCTTTCCGCAGACGAGGTGGACGGCCTTTTACCCCTCCTGAGTGTCTGGCAGACCTTTGTGATCGATACGCTTCTGGAACTTTTAAAGATGTGCAAACATTATCATAAACCCGCGGCTATTTACACGCCGAACGCTGCGACAAAATCCATTGCCATTCGAGCCAAACATCGGATCCCCATTTTCGAAACCGCTCAGCAGGCGGTACGGGCTCTGTCCGTCTCTCAGGCGTATTATCAATCCCTCTGCAAGAGAAATCTGATCGCATCCTATTTGAGCGAGAACCAGGAAGGGACTTCGCTCGTTGAGACAAAAGCGGCATCATAACGACTGCCGCATTCGGGAATCGGCGCTGCTGTTTTCCGGTATGCGAGTATTCATCCTGACGTCAATACGCCTGTCGATGACAATCCCCACTTAACCGGAGCAAAAAAAGAAGAGCCTCAAATCTGATGTTGAGGCTCTTCCCGTTTGTCAAATATCCGGAGAGAATTTCTTATTTTTCAATAATATAATCAACAGCCGCTTCCACGCGACGGTTGTTCGCACGCCCTTCCTTGGTGTCGTTCGAATCAACCGGTCTTTCATCGCCGAATCCCTGTGCGTCTATCCGGGCGGCATCGATTCCGCCTTTTTCCACCATGTATTTCTTAATGGCGTCAGCCCGTTCCTGGGAAAGTTTTTTGTTATACTCAGCCTTACCGATATTATCCGTATGACCTTCGATGACGACGTTCAGATCAGGATAATCTTTCATGACGTTAACCAGATCATCAATATCTTTATAATACCCTTCTTTAATGGTTGCTTTATCAAAATCAAATTTGACATCCAGTGTCTGTCTTCCCTTTTCAATAATGACCGGCTTGGGAGCAGGAGGAGGCGGGGGCGGGGGAGGCAACGGTTCTTCAACTTTTGTCTCGACAACTTTTTTTTCTCCGCCAAAGGCGAAGGTAAGTCCGACAGAATAGAGCAGGTTGTTGTATCGCTCGTTAAAAGGAATAATATGACGGACATCGGCCCTCAACGCCATATTGTCCGTGACGAAATATTTAAATCCGGCGCCGTAATCGAGCGCAAATTTATCCTTGTTGGCGGGATCCTCGGGAAGCGCGTCATAATGAATGCCGCCGACGCCCACAGCGAGAAAGGGAACAAAACGGCTTTCGGGCATAAAATGATAAAGACCTTCCAGGCCATAGTCAAAGAGTTCCATTTCGTTGTCATCATTCCAGTCTTTGTTATTCGTCGGAACATAGTTAAAAAATGCTTCCATGCCGATATTTTGGGTAAAATTGTAACCGGCGCGCAAACCGGCGGCGTACGTGTCTTCATTGTCATATTCGTTGCCTTCAAAGACATAGCCTCCGATGAAAGGAGTAACTGAAAAAGAACCTGCCTTCACTTCAGCCTGCGCCACGGTGGCAAAAACCAACAACACCATGACCCAAACAAACGCTGCTACTTTTTTCATAATACCCTCCTTAGCCTTCATCAAAAAAATCATTGACCGGGAAAAACGATTGCTATTCCCCCTGTTTGTGATGATTTTAATAACGCTTGCTCTCTTCCAACGCTTCGGTGCGAAAAAGTATAATGATTCCGCACAGGCAAGTCAAGTGAATTCGGGCTTCAACATCGGGGATAAAGAAAGTCCCGTTCTGTTTTTTCCGGAAACCCCGTGGCTCCCACAGAAAATTTTCACGGTTGCGCTGCGGCGTCTTCATTTAATTTTTTCGCGGCATCTTCAGCTATTTTGCCGGCGCGATCTGCCGCGTCGGAAGCCTGATGCGCTTTTTCAATGGCTGGTTTCGCCTGATCGGCTCCCTGCATCATCACTGTCGCCGTCGGGGCGGCGAAATATTTCGACCACAGAAAACCGGCGGCAATCAGTAACGCAATGATCACGATAACAACCCAGGACGAAATGCCTTTTTCATTCTTCATGTTCAAACTCCCCCTTCCATGTGTGTCTGCATACGAAAGATTTTTTTACCCGAACCGATTCCGGCACAAAACTATTCTAAAAATACCTGCGGACATTTCAATCCACGCGGATGACAACGGCGTCGCCCTGAGCCAGCCCGCCGCAGATTCCGCAGACGCCGTAACCGCCGCCGCGGCGCCTGAGTTCGTACATCATGGTCATCAGAATCCGTCCGCCGCTGGCGCCTACCGGATGTCCAATGGCAATCGCTCCGCCGTTGAGATTGGTTTTTTTGAGCAACGCGCGCCATGTGGTCTCGTCGCCGCCGGCCAGCATTTTTGTTGAAACGAGGGTCACGGCGGCAAAGGCTTCATTAATTTCGATGACGCTCATGTCGTCGATGCAAAGCGAAGCGCGCTTGAGCGCCTGACCGATGACTTTTGCCGGAAGCTCCGCCATTCGTCTGGGCTCGCCCGCACCGCTGGCCACAGCCACAATCGTTGCCAGCGGTTTGATACCGCGCTTTTCCGCTTTTGATCGGCGCATGATAATGACCGCCGTCGCTCCGGCATCCAATCCCGGAGCATTGCCCGCCGTCACCGTGGGGCTGCCGTAAATGGTTTTTAACTTGGCCAGCGCCTCCAGGGTGGTGTCGGGACGGGGAAGTTCGTCTTTGCCAAATATTACCGGCGTTCCTTTTTTAGCAGGCAACTCCACGCTCACCAGTTCGTCATTGAAACGCCCGGATTTGTCGGCCATTGCCCATTTCTGATGCGACCCCAGCGCCCAGGCATCCTGTTCCTCCCGCGAAATACCGTGTTCGATGGCAATCTCGCCCGCATCGCGTCCCAGCGGCGTGTATTCGCGATAGGTAATGGGATTCAGGTAATCCTGTACCAGAAGCGGCTTCATCCCCGAACCCCAGCGATGGCCGTTAACCAAAAGCGGCGTATTGCTCATATTCTCCGCGCCGACGGCCATGCAGGCATCTGCTTCGTCCAGAAGGATAGCGCGGCGTCCCAACTGCACCGCGCAAAGGGACGAACAACAGGCCCGATCCAGGGTAAGCGATACGAGCGTGTTGGGCAGGCCCGCACGCAGAATGGCCTGCCGCGCATTGACGTTGTCATAAAGCGCGGCCTCGGCCTGATCGCACATGCCGTAGTAAACCTCGTCCAGGTCCTCACCGGTCATCCCCGCGCGCTTGAGGCTTTCGTTGATGACAATCACGCCCAGATCGGTGCTGTGAATTTCTTTGAGCGCGCCGCCGAATTTACTGAAAGGCGTGCGCACCCCACTGACAATGACCACGTCGTCTCTATTGCTCATAAAATCCCCTGTGATATTCCGAGATGCATTTCATGCCTCTGCGCTTAATGTTATCCTGCGTCGGCACTTATACATTATCATAAAGCGCACGCAGTCTTTCACCGTATTTCTCCATGACATTGCGGCGTTTCAGTTTCAGGGTTTGCGTCAGCATGCCGTTATCCACGGAAAAGTCCTCCGTGATATAAAGGAACTTCTGAGGGATTTCATACCCGCCGAAAGACTTGCGCAAATGGTCGGTGATCTGTTTGGAGATAAAATCGGTGCACTCCTTGTTGGCAATAATTTCTTCCGGCGTGCCCTGCGCCCACCGGGACGTTTGCGAATCGGTTTTAACCGCCTCGAAATCCGGAACAACCAGCGCCACGTTGAATGTCCGGCCCTCGCCATAAACAATCACATTGGAAACGTAGCGCAGAAGCTTGATCTCGTTTTCAATGGATTCGGGATGAACGTACTTGCCGTTTTCCAGTTTATATTCATCCTTGAAACGTCCGGTGATATTCAGATAACCGTCTTCATCAATCCAGCCTCGGTCGCCGGTCCTGACGCCGGGAAATCCGTTCCAGGTATCGGGCATCATCACCTCTTGGGTCGTTTCCGGCTTGTTGTGATATCCCTGCATGACCTGCGCGCCATACACCACGATCTCGCCGTCCGGACTGTCTTCTCCGACGCGGGATTTATCAATAACGACTTTCGTATCCTTGTACGGTTTGCCGATCGTGCCGAATTTATTGCCCCGCTTGGGACTATTGTTGGTAAGAACAGGCGATGTTTCCGACAAGCCATAGCCGACGTAGGGAACGACGCCGACATCGCTGAAGAACATCGCGATTTCCGGTTTCATCAACGCTCCGCCAATGACGACCTGTTTTAACCGTCCGCCGAAAATGTTCCGAACCGTGGAAAAGGCTACCGCGTCATAAAATTTAAATTCTTCCGTTTTCTCTTTCAGGTCCCGGTTTTTGACAGCCTCGGCCACCGCCGCGTCAAATATTTTCTTTTTTTCCGGATCCGCCGACACACTCTGCTGAATTTTGTCGTAAATGATATTGAACACCCGCGGTACGGCGTTCATATGCGTGGGCTTGATCTCGCTGAAATTAACCAGCAGCTTGTCGGCGGATTCAGCCAGTCCGAGTTGCCAGCCGGCATAAACGAAAACATGCAGATCGGTCGTCAGGCCGAAACTGTGCGCCCAGGGAAGAATGCTTAAGCCGACCTCTTCCTCCCCCACATCGAACGTCCAATGGCTTTCCATGGCGTTGTGCGTCAGATTACCGTGACTCAGCAAAACGCCTTTCGGATCTCCGGTGGTGCCGGACGTATAAATAATCACCGCCGTTTCCGACCAGTGCGGTTTGTAGGACGCAACGGGATTTACCTTCCCCATTCTCTCCAGCTCCGCCAGGGAATTTTCTCCCGCGCCGTACAGAAGAAACACGCCTTTTAATGTTGAAATATCTTTTTGGAAACCTTTGACAACCTCGTAAATTTTTTGATTGCTGACAAACAGATATTTGATGGCGGAATCCTTAATAATATACTGCCAGACTTTTTGCAGTTCCTTTTCATACATGGGAACGAAAATACCGCCCAGACCGTGGGTGGCGTTGGCGCACACGAACCATTCCACCGAGTTGCCGACAATAACGCCGATCTTTTCGCCTTTTTCAAAACCGATTTTTTTCAACGCGCCACGCAGATTGTTGACCCGCTCAGCGACCTGCGCAAAGGTTACCCACTCGTATTGATTGGTCTCTTTGTTTTTTGTGCCGAATAAATTGCGGGAGGCGAATTTCGCCGCGCTGTTTTCGAACAAATCAACCAGATTGTTCGGTTGGGTGTAATAAGATTCCAGATTCGCTGCGACACTGTTTGCTTTTTCTTTTACCATCATGTACTTCCTTTCTTCATTTGAAATTTTTATTCTTTATCGGCAAATGATGCCGGTATTTCCATAACCGGGTTGCAAAATAAATATGTTTATTATATTCACAAAACATAAATTAATGTCAATTATTATTCCCCCTTCACCAAGGAGTAAAATCTGTCATGACGCAAGTCTATCAATATCAACTCACGGTTCCCGACAGCGCCGTGGATATTAACGGTCATGTCAATAACGTTGAATATTTGCACTGGATGCAATGGGCCGCCGTGCTTCATTCCGACATGCAGGGCTGCACCCAGGCAACCCTGGAAGCAGGAGCCACATGGGTCGTCCGGACACATCATATCGAATACCTTCGTCCCGCCTTTGCCGGAGAAGACATCATGGTTTTAACCTGGGTGTCCAATTTCCGCCGGGTTAAATCTTTAAGAAAATACAAAATTATCCGATGCGCAGACCATGCCGTGCTCGTCGAGGGTGAAACTGACTGGGTTTTTGTTGATCTCCAAACAGGTCGATTGCGTTCAATTCCTAAACATGTTATGTTAAAATTTAATGTGCTGCCCGAGGATAGCGAGTCGGACATTCTGAATGGCATAATGTATTTAAAAAAATAATCGTTTCAGTTCCGGGGAGGCCAAAACTATTGAATGCTGAATTAAGATTGAAAACAATGGACGCGCTTGCTCACCTGTGCGCGGCCGTTAAAAACGTTCAGTTATATTCGCCCGACAGCCCTGTCATTAACAATTCCATTGAAAGATTTCATTTTTATCTTCTGGATATATTACGACAAGCGTCTCCTCTTGTGCTTGCCGAATCCGAAAACAAATTATTACTCTGCGGGGAAATCTTAAACGAGAAAGACCAGGAAACCGCTCATGTTTTATTTTTGCTGGAAATTCTCTCTCATTTCAATCTTCAAAGCATTACTTTTAACAAAGGCCTGCAAAAAGAGGAACTTCATGCGTTTATAAACCTCATTGCGAGAAAACCTGAACATTTGCGACATTTGGGCGGTCTGTCGTCGCTCATGACGGAAAACAAAATTACTCATATCCATATCGATAAAAAGGCCATCCATCTGTCAACGGATGAGCCTCGGGAAGAAAGCGTTGCGGATGCAAAAGCGGATCAGCTTACAGAATCCGACGCCGCTGTTGTTAGCGCTGCGGAGGAAGATCATATATCCGCAAGTCTCGACGAAATAAATCACGTTCTGAAACGACTGAAAGAGATGAAGGACAACACGGAACCGTTCACGTCCGAAGCACAGACGGAGTCGATCAAAAAATTATCCGGCTCGGTCATCGAGTGGATAGAGAAGGAAACAGCGGTTACGCCGGATTACATTAAAAAAATGAACGGCATACAAAACCTGGTCCAGGAATTTATCGGTCGCGGACTCTTTACGGAGGCAAATTCAATCATTGCCGTTTTCAGCAAAATCAATACCGGAACGCTGAAAAAAGATGAAAAGATACAGTTAATATGCCTGCAAGTTCTCCGGAATCTGGCATCGGAAAGCAACATTAATTTCCTGTTCAAGGAAATCAATATCAATGAAAAGAACAAAACCACAGAGGCTTTTCAGATCCTTTCCGGATTCGGCGACGACTTCATCATCAAAAAATTGCTGGATATCGTGCAATACGCCAAAGACAGCAAGGAACGCATCCGGATTATTCATATCATTCAGGAAATGGGACAAAAAGCTATACCGGCAATCAAAGAAAGGATCACCGCGGACGCTCCCTGGTATTTTTTGCGTAACATGGCCTATATCATAGGCCGCATCGGCAATGAAGAAAGCGCCGATATCGTCGAGCCCCTTTTATTCCACAAGGATAAAAGAGTCCGCATGGAATCTTTAAAAAGCATCGGGCAGATCGGCGGCAACAGGCGGGGACCTTTGCTTTTGTCAGCGCTGCCTGACGCAGATTATGAATTAAAAGTCAGCATCATTGAAATGCTCGGCAAAATTAAATGCACCGAAGCCGTCACCGCTTTAGTGGATATGCTTAAGAGCAAGTCTCCGATGGCGAAGGAGCAACAGGCCGCGTTACAGGAAAAGATCTGTACGGCTCTCGGTTTCATCGGCTCTCCGGAGGCAATCCCCACGCTTTCAGAAATTGCCGAATCAAAATCTTTTCTGGGCATAGGCTCGTACCCGGTCGAAGTGAAATATTCCGCCGCCAGAGCCTTAAAATCCATTCAACGAAAACAGTAGCCGCACCCGACAGGTATCTTCTTGACGTCTACGCCGGAACAGACGGGGATAACCTCTTCTGCGTTGAAGTGCTTACTGTGATGTTAAGGCTGAGTTGATTAAACGCGTTAATTGACCGGCGGCAGCTTCCGGATCGGAAGAGGAACATATCGCAGAAACAACGGCGACACACCGCGCACCGGATCTGACGACGTCCTGAATAGTGGCTTCGTGGATACCGCCGATCGCCACAAGTGGATGTCGGCTGAACGCCTTTATTCGGGCCAGGCCTTCCAGCCCCCACGCGCCCTTCGTATCGGTTTTCGTCGGCGTGGAAAAAACCGGACTGACGCCGATATAACTGACATCAAGTTTTTCACCGGCAACAACATCGTCCCAGGTTTCCACGGAAAGGCCGATAATCGCCCGGGGGCCCAGAAGTTTACGGGCCGTTACATACGGCATATCCTCCTGACCGATATGAACACCGTCGGCATTGCTGGCCAAAGCGACGTCGACGCGATCATTGATGATCAGGGGAACTTTCCGCGGGGCCAGAATTTTTTTAATCCGGAGAGCTTCCTCCACAAAAGCACGGGTGGATATTTCCTTTTCACGCAACTGCACATAAGAGACACCGCCCCGGACAGCCTGCATAACCACGTCTTCCAGCCGTTTTGCTCCGCACAGAGTCCGATCGGTAACCAGATACAGCCCCTGCATGTCAAACCTCGATGTTCAAGCGCCGGCGGATATCTTCCAGGGATAGTCGATAAAGATTATCCAGAAAATGCATCTGCATGCTTCCCGTTCCGGCGGACATTTCTGCGGCCAGTTCCCCGGCTATGCCCATGACCGCCATGCTTTGAACCGTTGCTTTAAATGTTGATTTTTCCACCGCGGCAAAAGCGCCGCATAGAGCGGAAGCCGTGCAGCCCAGTCCGGTCACTCTGGACATCAGCGGATGACCGTTTTTTATCTTCCATATTTTCTTCTGATCGACGATATAATCCGTTTCGCCGCTCACGCAGACGACACATCCATGGATTTTACTTAATTTCGATGCCGTATCAACGGCCCGCTCCGGAGAAGAAGCGCTGTCCACACCCCTCGTTTTTGACTTGTCGTCGTCAAGAGCCATGATTTCCGAAGCGTTACCCCTGACGATCGAAGGCGGTTCCTGCGCTATGAAGGCTCTCGCCGTATTCGTACGGTAGGTGGTCGCTCCCGCGCCAACCGGATCCAGAATCACGGGGATGCCTTTTTTCCGGGCGTGATGCGCGGCCTTGAACATCGAGCTGATCCAGCGTTCACTCAAGGTCCCGATGTTGATCACCAGAGCCGAAGCGATGTCCACCATTTCTTCGACTTCCTCTTGCGCATGCGCCATGACCGGAGATGCGCCAATCGCCAGCAGCGCGTTGGCCGTATTATTCATGACCACATAATTGGTAATATTATGCACGACCGGTGATTGTGAACGAATCAATCCGATAGATTTGAATATATCGCTCGCCGTTACGTTCATTTCCGATAACTCCTTCTCTTTCAACTTAATACAAAAACATTTCAAGGTCGATCTTTCCGCAACAGGAAGCGTCTCCGGGGATAATCCGATCGGCAGGCCTCCGCGCATTTTGCTTCCAAAGACCGGAGCTCCTTACAGCTTCCGCTTCCGCAACGCTTTTCTCCGGGAATGGGAGCATCACTAATAATGCGATGAAGATTTCGTCTTGCCTTTAAAAATACGATAAACAAAAATGGTGTACCCAATGACAATCGGCATGCCGATGAGAGCAATAACGCTCATGACCTTGAGGGTCAACAAACCGGTGGAGCTGTTATAAATTGTCAGACTCAAACTTTGATCATTACTGGCTTTGATCAGATTGGGAAAATGCACCGCGGCGACTGCCAGCCAGAGGCCGATAAAAGCAAAGGATGATTCCCAAAAAGGAGCGGAATCGTTTTTATGTCTGACGGAAAAGAAAATGGACGAAAGCCAAAGCACGGAGCACAAAAATGCCAGGTAGAACAACCAATTTGTCGTGATATCCGGGAAGGTAAAAGCGATCGTTATAAAATAAATGACGGACGTAATCAGATTGAACACCATCAGAATGCTGACTGCGCGAAAGGCTCTTTCCCGCAACTCGCCTTCCGTTTTCATCAGAGCGTAGGAAGCTCCCTGCAGAAGAACAGCGGCAAAACCGGTCATCCCGAAAAGAAGCGGCACCGGACGCAGCAGCGTGAAGAAGCTTCCGGTGAATTCCATGTGATCATCCAGCGGCACCCCGTAAACAACATTGCCCAGGGCGACACCGAATAATAAAGCCGCCAATGCGCTTCCGGCAATGAATGATCTTTCCCAGAGGATGGCTCCTTTTTCGTCATGCGTGCGAAATTCCATCGAAACAGCCCGGAAAATCAGCGCGGCCAACACCAGCATCATGGCCAGATAAAACCCGGAAAAGGCCGTGGCATAGGCATGCGGAAAGGCGGCAAACAAAGCCCCGCCGCCGGTGATGAGCCAGACCTCGTTGCCGTCCCAGACGGGACCAATGGAATTGATTAAAATATCTTTCTCCTCTTTGGTCTTGCCCAGGAAAGGAAGCAGCGCTCCGATACCCAGATCAAATCCATCCAGAAGAGAATAGCCCATCAGAAGGACTAATATGAGAACAAACCAGAGTTCTTGATAATTTTGAATACTGTCCATTTATTTTTCCTCCAGAATAATGCCCGTTTTCATCATTGTCATTAAGCCGCCGGTCCCTTCTGAACTATTTTTATGGAAAGCTTGACAAACATCACGGCTAGAAGCAGATAAACAAGGGAAAACATGACCAGGCTGAACGTTATTTCTCCCGCGGAAACGACCACCGAAGCGGCATCAGAGATCTTCATCATCTGATAGATAATCCAGGGCTGGCGTCCCACTTCCGCCGCTATCCATCCCGTCTCATGGGCAATATGCGGCAGCGGTATCAGGAAAGGCAAAAGGAATAGATACCATTTATGGTTATAAAGGCGGCCCGTCCATAATAGATACGCCCCCAGCAATCCCAGGGCGATCATGATGACACCGGCGCCCACCATCATATGATACACCTGAAATGTAAAATTTACAGGCGGCCAGTTTTCCCGGGGATAATCATTCAATCCTTTAATTTCCGAATTCCAGTCAAAGTTATAGAGGAAGCTCAATCCTTTGGGAATGTATATGCCATACGTTTTCTGGTTCTGTTCATCCACATATCCCAGGGCGTATATGGGAGCTCCCTTCATCGTGTTGAAATGGCCTTCCATCGCTGCCGCCTTCTCCGGCTGGAGATTGATAACTTTTATCGCGTGGGCATGCCCCGCGCCCAATTGCAGAAGCGGCGTAAGGGCAAAAAGAATTATGCCGATCTTGAGCATGGTTCTGGCCGTCTGGCCGTGCAGGCCTTTTCTCACGTAATATCCGGCAATCCCTGCCACCATAACCGCACTGGTGATCCATGAAGCGATAATGGTATGGACATACCGGACCACCGTTGACGGATTAAAAACAGCATCGGCGAAATTGTTCAGCACAATTTTCCCCGCTTCATTGATGGTGTATCCGGCCGGCGTCTGCATCCAGGAATTGGCCACCACGATCCAGAAGGCGGAAAGATGGCCGCCGATAAAAACCAGCAGAGCGGACAGCCAGTAAACTCCGGGAGACACTCTGTTGCGACCGAAGAGAAGCACGCCCAAAAACACCGATTCCAGAAAGAAAGCGATAACGCCTTCCGCGGCAAGGATCGGCCCGAAAATGTCTCCGACCGCGCGGGAATATCCCGACCAGTTGGTGCCGAATGAAAATTCCATGACGATGCCCGATGCGGCGCCGACGACAAAAATCAAAGCCAGGAGCCTGACCAGAAAATCCGTTATTTTTTTATACGTCTCGTCCTTCTTCACCAGATAAAGCGTTTCGGATATCAGGATGATCAGGGCGGTGCCCAGTGTCATGGCCGGAAAGAGAAAATGGAAACATATCGTCAATGCGAATTGAAGACGGGCAAGGAGTAATGCGCTCATAGTCACCTCATTTTAAAAAGTTAATTTTAATGAAGGCTGCGAAAATTGCGTTAACATTAACCAATTGCCGGCAACTTTTCAACAATTTATTTTTCGCTGTTAATTCAACAGTGAATATATTATCATTCAACATCTATGATCATATAATTCAATATTCAGGAGGGATGCCATGCAAAGAACAAGCTTAATCTCAAAGCCAATTTGGGGAGCGTTATTCCTTATCTTGACCATACTTTGTTTTTTTCCGCAAATCTCTTACGCCGACGCGCCCAAGGATGTAAAAATCGAATACGATTCCAATGCGCAAACCCTGACAGTAACGATCACGCATAAATCTGCGTTCCCCGGCTTTCATCACATTAAAAATGTCGACGTGAAAAAGAATGCGGTTTCCGTCAGTCAAAATACCTACCCTTCACAACCCAAAGAGGTGCCATTCAGCTACATTTACAAAGTGGCTGCCACTCCGGGCGATAAACTGGAAGCAACAGTGACGTGTAATTTATCGGGAAGCAAAAGCGCAACGTTGACGGTGCCCGCAGCAGGACATGCCGGAAAATAAATTTGACATCATCATTTCCGGCGGAACGCTTTTAACCATGTCCGCCGGGATGGACATCATTGAAGATTGTTTTGTCGGCATTCAGAACGGCACGATCACCGAAATCGGCCCCCGAAGACAGAGCGGAACAACTGCCGTCCGGGCGCGGGAAACCATCAACGCCGACGGCTGCATCGTGATGCCCGGCCTGGTGAACACGCATACGCATCTGCCGATGATTTGTTTCCGGGGCATGGCTGACGACCTGCCGCTCATGGAATGGCTGACCGGGCATATCTGGCCGGCGGAACGGCGTTTCGTCAGCAAAAAAATGGCCCATGACGGCGCAACGCTGGCCATGGCCGAGATGATTCTATCCGGCACGACAACCTTCTGCGACGGATATTTCTTTGAAGACAGCATCGCTCAGGCGGCATACCAAAGCGGCATGCGCGCCGTCGTCGCCCAGGGATTTGCCGATTTTGTCATGCCGGATAGAGCTGCCGCAAAAAAAATGATGACGGCCGCCGACCGATTTGTAAAAAAATGGACTCCTCATGCGCCGCTCGTTATCCCGGCTTTTTTCTGCCACTCTCCCTACACCTGTTCTCCCGAAACACTCTCCACGGTAAAAACAGCCGCCCGCGAAGCCGGTATTTTATACTTGATTCATTTGCTTGAAAACAAGGACGAAGCCAACACCATCCTGAAACGCTACGGCCGGAAACCGGTGCAGCATCTCCGGGAACTGGGCATTCTGGATGAGCAAACGATTGCGGTTCACTGCAACTGGCTGACCACCGAAGACATCCGGATCTTTGCCGATCATGGTGTAAAGGTGTCGCATAACCCGGAAAGTTCCATGAAACTCGCGGCCGGGATAGCGCCGGTTCCCGACATGCTGAAAAGCGGGATCCATGTCGGCATAGGAACGGACGGCTGCGCGAGCAATAACGATCTGGATCTGTTCCGGGAAATGGATACGGCGGCAAAAGTTCACAAGGTGACATCCCTCGACCCGACCGTCATGGACGCCGAAACCGTTTGCCGGATGGCCACCATCGGCGGGGCAAACGTTCTGGGACTGGACAAACGAATCGGTTCCATCGAAACCGGAAAGCAAGCGGACATCATTTTAGTGGATATGAACCAGCCGCATCTGACACCCGTTTATCATTATTACTCTCAGCTTGTCTATGCCGCACGGGGCGCGGATGTCAAAACCAGCATTGTCAACGGCAAAGTGATCATGAAGGACCGGCGTTTGCTCACGATCGACGTTCAGACCGCCATGAAAAACGTACGGGCGGTGGCCGAGGGTATCCTCGGGAGGCCTTTGCGTTGAATATTTTCCAATAATGTCATTGACACAAAAATCAATATTTCCTATATGTTTTCAAAATAATCTGAAGGACTGATTTAAATTATGAATATCGTTGTTTCCGGTTCTATGGCGTATGACAGAATCATGGATTTTCCCGGATATTTTTCCGATCATATTCTGCCGGATAAAATCCACATGCTCAATGTCTGTTTCCAGGTGAACGGTATGAAGGAAAAATTCGGCGGCACGGCGGGTAACATCGCATATGCACTGAGGATGCTGGGGGAAAATCCCATCATCTGCGCCACCATCGGTCACGATTACCAGAGATATTTCAAGTGGCTGACAAAAAACGGCATCTCCACGGAAAACATTAAAATCATTGCCGACGAGTTTACCGCCGGAGCCTACATTACCACCGACCAGTCCGATAATCAGATTACCGGCTTTAATCCCGGCGCGATGAAATACCGGAGTACAATCGATTTTAATCAATTCGCCGCCGGGAAAACCATCGTCATCGTCTCGCCCGGCAATTTTGACGACATGGTGGAGTATCCACGCGCCTGCAAGGTAAAAGGCATTGATTATATTCTGGACCCCGGACAGTCCCTGCCGTTGTGGGATAAAAACGATCTGATTCAGGCCATAGAAGGATGCCGAATCCTGATTGTCAACGATTATGAACTCAGTCTCATCATGAGCAAGACCGGTTTGAGTAAAAATGCGCTGCTGAAAATGGCCGGAACCATCATCACCACCCTGGGGGAACTGGGGTCGCAGGTCTCCACGCTGACCAGCGAAATAGCCATTCCTCCGGTTAAATTAAAAAAAGTGGTCGATCCGACAGGCGCCGGAGACGCCTACCGGGGCGGTCTGTTGAGCGGCCTGGTTCAGGGGAAGGATATTGTGGCGAGCGCAAAAATGGGCAGCGTTTCGGCGTCCTACGCCGTGGAAACCTACGGCACGCAGGAATACAGCTACACGTCCGAAGAATTTCATACCAGGCTCAATGGCCTGAATTCGTTTTGAAATGTCTTTTCGCCGTATGAACTCTTCGGATCTTTCTCTGATGTTTTTTCGAAGATCACCAATATTTTTCCGGTGAGTCAATCCCATCAGGAGCAAAGCAGCAGCGCCGGTTGTTGCCATCCATCGCCATGGCAGAGTAAAGATCTTCCGCAGGCCAGCGTAAAAATCATCAGGAAAGAGGAAACGGAACTCCGGTTATCCGGCAGTAAACTGTCCGCCAGATTTCGCAGCAAACAAAACCGTTCATGGCGCCATATCAAGCGCGACCCGCGGATTATCAGCCACGGCTTTTACCGCCGGGAGATTCTCCGCCTGGCGGGCGTGGCGTTTTGTTTAATAGCAACGGAAACGAAACTGTTCAAAATTTACAGCCTTTAATGCAATACCCTCCAATAGATATATATTATCATAAACCCCTTGAGAAACATCTTTCAAATGCAAAACCGAACCGGTCCTGCATGGCAGGAAGATGTCTTCTTTTTTCACAAAACCCGGCGGAATATAAAAAACTATTTTGTTCATCTTTCTCCTGATAATCACATCTTCGATAAAGAAACTTTTTGTCCACGTGTAAAATTCTCCACTGCAGAGATTGTAAAAATAAGCCTCTCCGTAAATTTTATGAAGTGTTTCCGAATACAGACCCTTGGAAAAGCGCCCCTCTGATATCTCGCTTATATGAAAATATTCATGACTTGCCATATTATTGCCGTAGGACAGAGCGGCAATGGGAGAAGGGGCAATGGAACGTGGTATCACATTAATAAAAACCTTCAGATAGTTATCATATTCATTGTCGGTATTCCGGTAAAATGCCAACGACTCATTTTTGATCAGCAGGCGCTCCTCGACAGAGCCTTTCATTTCATGGGCTCTCCATGCGCCGCAGAGAACGAGAAAAATCATAATTAGGACAGTCAGTTTTTTAGCAGAAAGATGACGCAAATAGTTCCGCCTCTGTAAATAGATCACTTGTAAAAACAACAGGAATCCGATGAGACACGACGCCGGCAAAGCATAGCGTTCGGCGTTTTGTTTAATAACAATGAAAGAGGATAACAATTCGGCAACGATGACCGCAAGCAGGACCTTGAACGATGGCTCTCGCCAGGCAATTTTCCTAGCTGCTGAAGACCCGGCGACTATAATAATCGTCAAAACAGCGGTTAAGAAAAACAGAAGGGTTAAGGGGTCATATAATAATCCCGTCAGCATGTTCTGAAGATTATTTTGCATGGAGGCTGCGTCAATACCGTAGGTTCCATAACCATACCATCTGGTGTGGGTAAGGATAAGATAAAGCCTCTTGAAGATGCGTTCGTACTGTGACGTTATCGGCAAGGTCCACACCATGGCGCTAACGCCGGTTAAAATCAGATAGCCGGCTTTATTTTTCAGTTTTGGTAAAATGATCAGAGGAATCATGAGCAACGGAGCAAAGGTTACTTTCGTGGCCATACCAAAACCGGAGATAACGGCCAGAATTCCCGCATACCAGCAAGCATCTTTCCGGAGATTTTCATGAAAGATCATTTTCACAAGAACCAGCATGAAAAGCATGGTCGTAAATAACAGAAGAGGTTCACAAGACACTTGATTTAATCCCCACCGTAACGGAATGCTGGAAAAAAACGGCGAAAATTGCAGCAAGAGTCCGAGCCCGATATTTTTCGTTAAGCGATAAGCCGTCAGCCCAACGATAAAGAGAATGAGCGCGTTGAGAGATATGAAAACTATATTAACAACGGTTAAATAAAATTCGGGATTTTTAAGAACCGCAAATTCCAAGCTGTCTTTGTCCGAAACGTCGAGAGCGTGTGCAATTTTCAGTGTGGCTGCTCCCAGGATTTGTACGGTGGTTCCGGGATGGTCTGTATAAAACACCGGTTTCGACTCTGCCAGAGCAAGAGAACTTATTAAATAAATATAATCCTGTTCCGTATCAGGGCATAAATAATAGGGGCCCCGGGCGTGCTTTAAAACCACGGCGGTGCAAATCAACATTACCGGCAATATCATGAACACGAACACATATGATTTTTTCATACCATTACCACCGCGATAACTCTGCCGCTCCATCATTAAAAAGGAAGATGATGTAATTTATAGAAAATAACAGGAACAAACAATAAAAAGTTTTTACTTTTGGAATATTTTTCTTCAGGCTGATTTCGAAAACATCACAACTTTTTATTGACCGGGGATATGTGGTTCAGCAGGTCGCCGATAGTTGACAATATTTTTTCGATGATTAAATAAGATGAGTAAAAACGCCGCAACGGCGCCGGCAACCGCGACCGGCTGCCCGTGAAGATCGAAAGCCTGTCCGCAGGCCAGCGTGAAAGCCATAAAGAATGAGGCGATAAAAGGGACGCTGACGATTCCGTATATAATCAGCCAGATGATCGCCGCAACAAGAGCCGCCCAGGGCGCTACAAGAAGCGTGAACCCCAGATAATTGGCCACGCCTTTGCCGCCGCGAAACCCGTGAAAGCACGGATAGCTGTTTCCGAGAACAAGAAAAAAACCGGCCCAGGGCAGCCATGACGGTGTCACATAATACATGGCGAGTGCCGCTACCAGCAGGGCCCGGCCGATATCGAGCATAAAAATAATGGTCGCCCATACCCTTCCCGCCTGACGGTAAACATTCGTAGTTCCCGCATTGCCGCTGTAGCTCAGCCGGGGATCCCCCTTACCCGTTATTTTAAAAAAGATAATGGCAAAATTTATCGAGCCGGCCAGGTAAGCAAAAAGAAATATTAAAAAAATCGTTCCCATGAACCCTTCACTATTCATCCCGCGTCGTTGCGCTTTTAGGATAATTTCCCATCCCAGATGGGATAATTCAACCATCAAGTTCCAACGCGTATCACTGCTGGAACTTGGGTTTCATGACCACTGACGCTTTAATGAGCCTTAATTTTCCGACATGCAATCGTCGGATAATTTTAAAGCGAATTATGCCGCCACCTCTGGTGGCAGGGACAAGCTTTGCTTCGCTCGCTTTCAACGATTGTCATTACTATTCACTATTTTAATCCACTCCGGCGGTCGCCGGCGCCCCCGTGTCACATCTTTCATGATTAAACCGCTGATGCTTTCACACATCACGCTATCTTTGTAAATCCAACCATCAAAGATCAACGATTCCTTTGTTACACTGACCGGCGCAACTCGGCCAAGATAGTCTTCTCCTTTTTTTGTTTTTCGATAAATGATTCTTTTTTCGAATCCTACCGGAAAAGGAACGATTCCGGCGAAGCGCTGCCCCCAGACACAGGCGGCGTGCATCACCGCATCTAACGGGAAAGGGGATCCCAGCAGTTCTTCATCCGCTCCACAATGTCCCCCCGAGAGATATCCCAGAGCGCCTTCGGAAGAGACCGACAAATCGCCGATGATGTTTTGATAGGCGACGCCAAAAGGAATCAGTTCGCGATAGATGGTCGCGGAGGGGATGCTGATGCAGCTGCCCTTCAGTTTATTCACAGGGCGAAAAGGAGGCAGAACGGTTTCTGCGGAAGCGGTCATGATAAATTCCGCTCTGGCGTGTTCGATATCACGGCTGATGGTGCCGGTTTTTGACTGAATCGAAGTGAGGAGCGATGCGGCAATGTCGCCACTCTCCGTTTTTTTTATACCGACCGACACCGGTTGACGACGGCTTCCCGGAACAAGATGGAGAAATCGTTGAAAAGCGGCTTGGCGTATATATTTTATCTCATCTTGCGGATAAACTGCCTTGACGGCTCCGGCCAGAACGATCAGCGATTCCACAGCAGGAAGAATGGCGCTGCCTTCCAGGTGATGATCCAGCAAATACGGCCGAATATCGAGATCCAATGGATACCGCTGGCTTTGATTTAAACCGGAAAAGCTTTCCATAATTGAACCGTTTTCGGATCCACGGCGACGGGCACACCCGACAGATTCAAGGCGCAATGTTTTGTAAAGCCCGTGCAAATGATGTTTCCTTTTTCCGCGTGCGTGATCAGATAATCGAACTGCAGGCGCACACGCTCCAGATTCACCGGCCGCGTATGAATATGCATGACATCATCATAATACAGAGGCTGATGAAAACTGATCCCGAGATCGAAAATAGGATAGACATAGCCGCTGTCTTCGATTTCCTTGTAGGGGTATGCCAGATCACGCATCAGCGACGTCCGTCCAAATTCAAAATAACGCAGGTAATTGGAATGATAAACCACTTGCGAACGATCCGTATCAATATACAAAACCCTGTACGTGGAGCGATGCCAGACGAGACCGGTCGTCCGATCGCGCACATAATGGTCATCCTGGTTGTATATGTCCGGTTTGAAAGGCTTGGGTCTCATGACTACACTCCTCTGAAAATGACACAACAGTTCGTTCCGCCGAAGCCGAAGGCGTTGGAAAGGGCAATTTCATATTTTTGTTTACGCGCTTCATTGGGCACGACATCGATATCGGAGAAATCCGGATCGGGAATGTGATTGATGGTCGGCAGAATCACGCTTCGTCTCATTCCCTCAATCGTCAGGGCCGCCTCAATGGCCGCGGTCGCGCCCAGCGTATGCCCCAGTTGCGATTTGTTTGACGATACGGGAATCTTTTCTATTTTTTTTCCGAACACCTCGCGCAGACA
The DNA here is from genome assembly GCA_035350895.1 of Smithella sp. Taxonomy (GTDB): domain Bacteria; phylum Desulfobacterota; class Syntrophia; order Syntrophales; family Smithellaceae; genus Smithella. The sequence continues at coordinate 33,629 of DAOPVC010000009.1, forward strand.
TTTTATTTCCGTGCTGTCGCCCTTCGGGGTGGACGTGCCGTGAGCATTGATATACTGAATATCTTCCGGCTCCAATTCCGCATCCTCGATGGTTTCCCGGATGGCGCGGATAATGGTCGGCATATTCGGGCTGGTATAATGGTGAGCGTCCGATGACCAGCCGACGCCCAGCACTTCCGCTTTGGGTTTTAATCCGTAAGCTTTCACGGCTTCGTCAGCAGCCAGAACGACAACGCCGGCTCCCTCGGAGAGGACAAAGCCTTTCCGGTCGGCGCTGAACGGACGCGACGCCTGTAAAGGATTTTCATAGGCGCGATCCTTCGGATTCACTTTGATGGTGGCGTTCATATTGGCAAAACCGTGAATCAACTCCGGCAGAATGGGCGTGTCGGCTCCGCCGGCCAGCACAAAATCGCAGTCGCCGTCGCGAATCATTCTTGCCCCGATGCCCATCGCGTGATTGCCCGACGCGCATGCGCCCTGCGGCGAAAAAATCGGCCCGGTAAATTTCAGCAGCATCCCCGCCTTGCCGGAAGGAAGATTGGCGCACAAATTGGGCAACAGATAGGGACTGACCCGGAGCGGGCCGCGATGTTCCAGATCATGAACCGCCACGCGAAAGGCATCCGCGCCGTTAAGCGCTGAACCGACCAGGCAGGCCATACGCGGCGCTATCTGGACATCGACGGTTATGCCGGCATTTTGCAGCGCTTCTTTACAAACGGCCATGGTTAAGATAACGAACGCCGCATTCCAGTTATACACTTCCTTCGCGTCCGTGAAGTCAAGCTCCAGCGGATACCAGTCCGGTATTTCGCCGACCACGTCGCAGGCGGACTCTACGTTGCAGCGCGTTACCTTGCGAAAGCCGGCCTCGCCTTTCACCGCCCTCTTCCACGTTTTTTCAAAGGTGCTGCCCAGCGGCGTGGCCGTTCCATAACCGACGACAAACACTCTTCTGTTTTTCGGAGCTTTCATCACGTGCCTTTTTGATGCCGCTTCGCCACCCGGTTTATCAGGGTGAGAAGTCATTTCCGATATTGCGTTACGATTCCTCGCATGCGTTTGGAGCGACATCCATGAATGATTTTTATTCTCTCTTCCGCAACATCAGACAGGAATTGCATCCGCCGAACCCAAACGCGTTTTTTAAAACAAATTCCTGTTGTAATTTTCTTGCGCCTTCGGCAACGCAGTCTATCACGATTTCCCGATCAGGGCTGTAATTGATTGTCGGCAATAATGTATCTTGCTTCATTCCCTCCATCGCCAGAATCGCTTCGATGGCGCTGGACGCGCCCATCGCGTGTCCCAGTTGCGACTTGTTCGCCGATACCGGCGGCATTTTATCGCCAAAAATATTTTTCAGCGCATCGGCCTCTATCTTATCGCCTATTTTTGTCGAGGTCGCATGCGCGTTAATCGCGTCAACATCTTCCGGCTTTAATCCGGCATGGGCAATCGTTTCCTCCATACACCTCTGCACCGTGGCCAAATTCGGCGAAACAAAATGGCTGGCATCTGACGTCATGGACCAACCGGCCATTTCGATGTTTGATTTGAGCCCGTGGGTTTTGACAAATTCATCCGTCGCCAGAATAATGCAACCCGCCCCTTCGGAAACGACAAAACCGCGCCGGTTGATGGAAAACGGTCTGCTGGTTTTTTCGGGCCGCTCCGGAGGCTGTCCTTCTTTGGGGCGGTATGCGCCGTTCATCGTTGCAAATCCGGCGACAATCGGCTCCACCAGAGGAAAATCAACCGCACCGCCGATCACGACATCCGCCATATTCCGCTGCAGCAGCATCTCGCCGATGATCAGTGATGTAACGCCGGTGGCGCAGGCTGTTATGGTCGAACAAATGGGACCTGTCGCTCCCGTGAGAATGGATACCTTGCCGCCGACCATATTGATGCAGGAATTGGGATTGGTAAAGGGATGAGGCAGCTTGCCGTCCTTAACCATCAGGCGATCCGCCTGCAAAACCGCATCCAGCCCCCCGACGGCCGAACTGAAGGTGATCGCCACCCGCGGAGCCAATGCCTTCGTCACGACGATTCCGCTGCGCTCCAAAGCGCGATGCACCACCAGCAGCGCGTATTTGAAGATGGGTGATGTCCAATGCGCCAAATCCCTGGGCTGCAGAAAAGGATACGGACGTGAATCGATGTCCACCACTTCACCGGCAACCCGAACCGGAAAATTTTCCGTCAGCGGGAACCGGGTCAGATTCCCGATGCCGCAGTCTCCGGCAGCAGCTCTCCGCCATTGCGTATCCAGTTCGGTACCCAAAGACGATACCGCATCATAGCCCAGGATTAAGGTTTTTTTTAAACTCATTCCCCGTCCTTAAAAACAAAAACATCCGCCGCGAAAATAAACAAAGCGGGGTTTTGATTGAGGGATCTATACCAAAAATTTTCGGGGATTACCAAGGAATAAAGTGATACAGCTTGGCAAACATCTCGTAAACTTCAATCCAGTTTTGCAGATCGCGTGTTGATTTCAAATGTTCGCGTTTATTGACCATGACCCAGCTCATATGCGCCGCGCCGTCCTTGCAGGTGGAGCAGTCGCGGGTCGCCGACGTACAGCAGCGATGAACGGTTTTCAAATCGGATGCCCAGCGGGCAAAGTGAATCAGACGCTTCGGCCGGCTGACTCTGTTGTCCAAGGCTTCGGTCACCGAAGGGCATTCCTGCCAGCCGAATGTCCGGCCCATCATCTTACCGGTGGTGATGATTTCATGATAATATTTGCAGGAAATGACCGTGCGCGGATACCGGTCGAGCATTTCATCCATTTCAAAACGTAAATCGTTCAGTTCCTCTGCCCGCCAAGAAAATCCGTCCACGCCTTCGTCGTTGGACAAAAGCTGCAAATGAACTTTCAGACCGACATCGGCGATTCTTTTAATGACCGGCTCGATCTTGCCCACCTGACGCGGCGTGATGGTATAGAGATAGTAGGTGTAAGCGTCACCTTCATAATTTTTACTCGAGACGGCAAAGGTATCGCGTCCGCGGAGAATCTTCTCATCGTCACCGTCACCCCACAGCGAAATGCCCACCATCATATCGGGGAATTGATCGCGGGGGACTTTGATCAGACCGTTGGTGGCGCAATAGGTGGGCAGACGTTTATAGAACGCTTCGACGCGGTCAAGGCAGAGCGTCGGTTCTCCCCCGATCAGAATGGCCAGATTGACGCCGCGCTCTTTTTCGCGGTCGATAAATGCTTCCCATTTTTTGATGTCCATTTCTTCCGGAGCCGCTTCATGTTCTCCCGAAGAAAAGAAAAAACAACCCTTGCAGCGCAAATTGCAGCGATTGGTAACGTCGTAGATTGAACTGCGAATGTTCAGACTGGAAATCCGTCTGTATCGATCATGCCATTCTTGATCCAGCAGGGAACTGACTGTTTTCATCTTTACTATCCTAAATCATGTTATTGCGACTTCACCAATTATCCGGATGCCGCGTCGACCGAAGGGAGAAACCTTTTTTATTAAATTATCATGTTAAGATTCCTTATCCGCCGATGGCGGATTTGGAATGACACTTTTTGTTTTTATTCAACCGCCGCATACGGCGGTTCTATCATTTCATGACAAAGATTGTCGCCTTTCTCATAGCCCATGACCCATACCGCCAGATAGGTATCGACATAATCCAGCCACGATTTAAACGTGTCCAGATTATTCACGTGGCGATAAAGGCGCGCCGTGACCACTGCGGAGCCAGCGGCGTAATGGCGGCAGTCCACGCAATCCGTGTCCGGCACACAGCAGGCAACCGACCGGTCCCAGTTCAAATCCGTCCTGTACTGGCGGAAAGACCTGCCCAAGCCAATATCCTGCGAGGGATTCTGACGGGGATAGGAGCAACGGTATAGATCGTGCAATCCTTTTGTGTGAGTGTGCGCCACGGCATTATAAACAGAAAAAAGGACATGGCGCGGATATTTCCTCAAAAGCCCGATCATCGTCTGTCTGGTCCGCCCGAGTGATTCATCATCATGCCGAAGCTTTCCATCGTAACCAACCGGAGAAGAAAAAACATTAAACGTCAGTTTACAGTTATGGGCGACAAGCGCTTCCGTGACGTCGTTCACTTCGTCAATATTGTCCCGCGTAAACGTATAGACAAAAACCGCCCGTGGATCGTTTTCGTAATTTTCAATCTGTTTTTTTAAAAGGTTTTTCGCCTTCCTGATTTTGAGGCTGGTTTCATCATTGCCCCAGACGGAAACGTGCAGTTTGTAACCGACGGATTCCGGTATTTTTTTAAAACCGTTCGTGGCAATACTGCCCAGAGGCATCTCCTGATAACAGACATCCAGCAATGCCGGCACCAGAGACGGCTCGGCGCCGGCCAGCACGACATAGGTAATCCCGCGTGCTTTTTCCGCGCGCATCAGCTCGCGCCACGCCTCAACATCCGCCACCTCCCGGGCAAACTGTTTTTCACCTTCATAATAGTAGCACCCGTCGCAGCGGATATTGCAGCGATTGGACATGTCGTACGTCGATTCGCGCAGAAAAAAATATTTTCTGACTTTCTCCCAGCGTGCTTTGACGTCCGGATGCGCTAAAAGGTCGGAAAATTTCGGTTTGGATGATTCCGTGGCTATTTTACTATTAACCTGCATACCCCTTTGCTTCTTTGCATTAATGTCTGACAGGAAGTTTCTCCTTAATATATTCGGAAATGAGACGAATGGTCTTTAATGTGGGATAATCGTCTTCATCTATCGTAATTCTGTACTCATCCTGCAGAACCAGAGCAATGGTCGCCAGATCCATGCTGTCAATCCCCAGTTCATCAACCAGATCCATATCCGGACCAAAGGTATCCGCAGTTACATCTTCCAGTTTCAACTCATCAATGATGATTTCGGCTACGCGCCTTATAATGCCTTTGATATCATAACTTGCAGGCATCACGTTCCTCCTTATTCGACGTATTTATATTTTTTTACCATTCTATTTTTTTGCGGCAATCATTCCACTGCTGACAATGTTTTCCCTGCAGACAACTTTAAAATGGAACAGAATTTCTTTTCCTGCATCTTCAGCGGTTATATTGACCGACAATGAATCTCCCGGCCGCACCGGCTGAGTAAACCGGATCCTTCTGAGAGCATAAAATTGCAGTTTTTCTCTTCTTTTTTGCCTCCCCTGGGCAATCACCTGCTTGACCAGATGAACCAGCGCTATTCCCGGAAGAATCGGTTCACCCGGAAAATGTCCCGAAAACCACGAAGAATCAGCCGGGACACTCGCCAAAGCCTCGATATCGTTATTACTTGTTTCCTTTACTTCTCTTAACAAATTCCATTGATTTTCCAATCAACATACCTCATTGGCTTCCGTCTTTGTTAAACCTTCACCAAAAAAGTGGAAATTCATATCATTGTTTGATTCTTCAATCAAAATTTTTTTACAAGGTCAACAATTAATTATTGATGCCGTGAGGTTACATCATGTGGATGATACGTGTCTCCCGATCAAATCGGCGAGAGGAACGACTTTTAAACCGTGATGGTTGAGTCCCAGCAATATCTTTTCGACTTCGCCTAATAACACAGCCTGGGCTTCCCCGCTGCGTGGCGATACATCATGCAGCAATATTATATCATCGGCTTTAGCCTTTTTAAGAATTCTTGAACTGAGATGGTTAACACGGCGATTGCCGAAATCACCGGCGCGACAACTGAACGTCACGCAGAACATTTCCAGCTTATTCAGAACGGACGGCAGTTTGGGGCTGATAATTCCCACCGGTGGCCGAAAGATCAGCGGTTTGATGCCCATATGTTGTAAAATTTCCTGAGTCCGAAAGATCTCCTCATAAAGATAATTGTAACCGCCCAGCATCAAAAACGGATGGTGATGAAACGAATGATTGCCGACGGTATGACCGCGTCGGATGATTTCCCTGACGATGTCCGGATGCCTTAAAGCATTGACGCCGGAAACAAAAAAAGTCGCCTTTGCCGAATATTGGTCCAGCAAATCCAGTATTTGTTTTGTCGTCGGCTCGGACGGACCGTCATCGAAAGTCAGCGAAACCAAATTTTTGCCGGTGCGGCCGCGGCTGATCACAGGCAAATAAAAGCTGCTTTGCGGAAAAAATGAAGCGGCAACACAAACAACGATGTAAAAAAAGGCGACGGCTGCCGCAATCAGCGGATTGAAAAAAAAGAACACCGCCGCGGCAAGCAAAAGAATGATTCCGGTGATTTGCGCGGGACTGAAAGATGAAGATTGATTATTCATGGATAACCTTTTATCGTGCCTGTCATGTCGACCAAAGAGAGACATCTTCCTATGCAGAAAAAGATTTCTCGTCTCTTCGTTCCTCGAAATGACAATGACAATATCGCTTTTACTGGATCAGGTACTCCCATAACGGTCCGGTGAATCCGCGTCTGTAAAGTTTCGGCAGGATGCGTGTGGCCTTGGCTTCGCCGGCGCCGATCAGCCAGTTTAACCGCCCGTCGGCATGCTTTTCCACCGTCTTCATAATTTCTTCAACGGTTATGCCCTGCGAACGGTAAAATACGGGAGGAAGAATATTGTCCTGCGCTTTAATCTGGCCTTCTCGCACGGCAACATCATACAACGCCGTGTGTGGATAAATGCGAATGCCGCAGAAAAAAAAGAAAACCGCTTTCTCCAGTTTATCGATTCCCGTCAGGGTTGTCTGCAGCGTTTCCCGGTTCTCACCGGGACCACCCAGCAGGAAATAATGCGCAATATGTAATCCGGCTTCCAGCGCTTCCCGGTGCGCTTTAAAAACATCTTCCGATTTGAAAGGTTTATGCAGATTTTGCAGAACCGGATCGGATAAAGATTCGGTGCCAAATTCCACATGGGTCAAACCGGCATCCGCCAGACAGCTGAAGTAATCGGCCGGAGGAACGGTGGGAACAAAAAACCCTCCCCATGGAATGGACACACCCGCCTTCATGAAAGCCTTCGCCACCCGGGCGCTGTGCTCATAGCTGGCGTTGAAGGCGGAATCGGTAATGAAAATGTATTGGGCTCCGGCGTCCTGCAACGCGCGGGCGCTGCAGGCAATCTCATCCGGATCATAGAATCGCATCTTACCGCCTTCAATGTGGGGATAGGTGCAGTAACCGCAATGAAAGGGGCATCCCCTTTTTGTCTGAAGATTGAGCATGCCTCCGTATGCAAGATAAAAGCGCGTGTGCGTTTCTTCAGGATCAAAATGCCTGCTGATTGTTCCGCCAAACGGTTCATAAACGATTTCTGTTTTATTTTTTGCCAGAACACCGGGTATATGAAGGACATCCTCGTTTTTCTCCAATGCGTCCAGAAGCTGCGCAAGTCTTTCGCCTTCACCAACGATTCCGTAATCGGCATCCAGCGCCTGCATGAATTCAACGGGGAAAATCGTAAAACCGCTGCCGCCCAGGATTATTTTTGCTTCTGAATTTTTTCTGATCCGGTCGATTAAGGTTTGATATTCCGGCAGGAAACTGCGACAGTTGAGCACATCGGTGTTGTCGATGTTTCTAATGGATATCCCGGCAACGTCGGGAGAAAATTCGCCGATCATCGCCTCCAGAGTTTCCGGATTGGGAAAATCGTTCAAATCGGCAATCCTGGTCTGATAGCGGGAATCCAGACAACCGGCCACATAGTCCAGTCCCAGCGGATAAACCGGATACGGAATTCTGAGGGTATTGGCCGAAATGAGCAGTACTTTCATAAATTAGAAATAAAGATCCTGGATGAATGGCATCATGATTCATCGAGTCAGATGACCCTTAACTCTTCTTTTTCTGATGTTGCGCAATGTACGTGGCGAGAGCGCGGACGGATTTAAAAACTTTGACGCCCAATTCTTTATTGTCAATTTTAACGCCGTAATCCTTTTCAATCATCATCACCAGTTCCAGCACATCGATGGAATCAATCCCCAGATCACCGCCGACCAGACGCTCATCATCCTTGATGTCTTCCGGTGTGACATCAATCAGTCCCAGCGTATCAATAATTTTAACTTTGAGTTCACTTACCATTTCTTCAATCTGACTCATTTAGCACTCCTGTTTTCAATATTTCAACTTTGAGGCGAAGCGATGCGTTTCGCTTCTTCCCCGAGGATCTTTTCCAAGACAACTTTCACAAGCCACTTTCCCAGCGCCCGGGCGTAATCCGGACCGGTCAAATACATGCCGAGCATCAGCAGCAGCCACGAAAATCCGTAAACCACCGGAATTCCGATTGCGCCGATCAACGGTTTTCTGATCCAGGCGGCAATGATTCCTACGGCAAAAACCGCCGGCAAGCCGATCAGAAAACTGACGACAATCAGAAAAATGCCGATCAGGACAGGAACCGTATGGTGTTCCCTGACAACACTCAAATCAGCGCATTCATTGATCGCTGTTTTGCAGAATTCTTTCCGGGCAAAATAAACGGCTGTTCTCTTTATGAGGCTCAAAATCTTCCCTGCAGCATTAACGTTCCATGATTCCGCCAATTGAATGTTTAGAACGCAGCGGATAATCCTTATATGCAATATCCTTAAAAACGCCGGTGCGAGCCTGATTCACGGTGGCAATCAGTTCATCGTCAATATAAATGCGACCGTCACCGATGACGATACTGGCCCCGGACTCTTTTAATAACGAATAACGCCGCACATCGACTTCAAAGCGGGCACATTTGTTAAAAGGACGAATCTGGCCGTTGAAAGCGACATCGCCGCAGCCCAGAGCCCTGCCCGTTCCCAGCGCGCCGCGCCAGACGCAGAAAAAACCAAGCAACTGCCATATCGCATCCACCCCCAGACACCCGGGCTGCACCGGATCGCCCGGAAAGTGGCATTGAAAATACCAGGCGTCCAGCTTGATATCCAGTTCGGCGACAATTTTCCCCTGCTTGCCGTTGCTCTCAATCGACAATATGCGATCAACCATGAGAAAAGGAGGCACCGGAAATTTAGCGTCAAAATGTTCAGGAGGGTCATCAACCAGCTTTCCGTAAGCGAAAGCAAGAACTTCTTCGAAATTAAAGTGATCTCGTTTTAAATATTCCTGATATTTCATAATGGTTTTTCACTTCATGCGTTTGATATCGTTTCGATAACATTCATAAAATTTTTCAAAATATGCGTTGAATGTCCGGACAACCACAAACACGATCAGTCATTTTGAAAGCCGGATTTTTATTCTGATGGGAGTCAATTATAGGAAAAGGTCCGCTTTGTCAAAAGAAAAAAGGGACGGTAAGCATTCCAAAGCATTACAGGTTTAATTCATTTTCCCGGACGATCATGGCCGCTCATTTCTGTTTGCGCTGAAAATGAAATTAAGCTATAAAAGCACGCAAGACGTCAAAAGGAGAAAACCATGAACAGATCAGCGCTTCATAAAATCAGTTACGGACTCTATATCATTACGTCCGGTCAGGACGGTACCTTCAACGGTCAAGTTGCCAACGCCATGTTTCAGGTCACATCAAATCCGGCAACCTTGGCCATCAGCATCAACAAGGAAAACTACACGCACGATCTGATAAAACGCAGCCGCAAATTCGTGGTATCCATTCTTTCGGAAGCGGCGCCAATGACCCTGATCGGCCTCTTCGGATTTAAAAGCGGCCGTGATGTGAACAAATTGCAAAACATTAAGGTAAAAACCGGACAGACCAACGTGCCTATCGTTCTGGAAAATACCGTATCGTACATCGAAGTGGAAGTGGAAAAAGACCTGGATTGCGGAACGCATACCATTTTCACAGGCAAAATTGTCGACTGTGACGTGGTCAGCGATGCCGCGCCCATGACCTACGCTTATTATCAGCAGGTCAAAGGTGGCAAATCGCCGAAAACCGCGCCGACCTACTCCAAAGAAGAACCGGCCGCCGCAGCTCCTCAGGCCAATGCCAGCTATGTGTGCAGCGTCTGCGGTTACGTGTATGATCCGGCCAAAGGCGATCCCGATAACGGCGTCGCGGCCGGAACAAAATTTGAAGATGTGCCGAATTCATGGACCTGCCCCATTTGCGGCGCCGACAAATCAAAGTTTGAAAAAGAAACATAAAAAGTTGTGGTGAATAATCATCGACGCGGGAAAAACGTTATAATATGTTTTTTCCGCGTTTGTATTTATCCGGCTGGAATGCTGAATAAAGCTTATCCGGATAAAATATTTTCAGCGGCTATCCGGAAGTTTCAGAAATATGTCAACCAGCTCGGAATCGAACATTTTCCCCTTCTGTTCTTCAAAAAACTGCCGGACCTGGTCCCGGCTCCAGGCTTTGCGGTAAGGCCGGTCTTCCGTCAGCGCATCATAAACATCGGCGATACAGATTATTCTCGCAAAAAGAGGTATGCTGTTTCCCTGAAGGCCTTTCGGATAACCGCCGCCGTCCCAGCGTTCATGATGGTAAAGAATTCCCGGGAGAATGGTTTCATAAGAAGGGATCGAAGAAATGATATCCGCGCCCGCCTGTGAATGTTTTTTGACAACGGCAAATTCCTCATCGGTCAGCTTGCCCGGCTTATCAAGGATCTGTTCCGGAACGGCGATTTTACCGATATCATGAAGAATCGCGGAAATGGTCAGCACGCGCATCTGGTCTTCATTTAAACGCATGCCGCGACCGACGGCTTCGGCAAACCGGGTCACCCGTTCGCTGTGGCCCGCCGTCCAGGGAGACTTGGCGTCAATCGCCCGGGTCAGAGCAATCAGAATTCCAATCAGAATTTTTTCTCTCTCTTTCGTCCCGTCGATAATCCGCGAAGCCATGGTATTGAGCGCATCGGCCAGCTTGCCGATTTCATCTTTACGCCCACTGGTAAAACGGCGCTCATAATCTCCGTTTGCAATCATCTCCGCTTCCCCGGACAGATGTTCAATAGGACGGGCCAGAAGATAGCTGAACAGATGTCCCAGCGTGTGCGAAACAATCAACAGAATCAGGAAGAAGATCACCGCTTTGTAAATGTTTTCCTGAAGAATCTTTAACACGCCTATCCGATAAATATCGAACGAAATAAGTTGCGTATAATCTTTTTCCCGGGGACTGATGTTGATTTTGACGTTGACCTTGTTTTTTGCGCCATAGAAAAATTTTGACGATGTCGTAATTTTCTGATTTTTGGCATCTTCCAGCAAGCCGGATAGTCCGGGATTATTGATTGTTGCCGATTTGACGACGCCCTGTTCATCGGTATACGTATGCAGCCATTTCCCGTCTTTCTTAAAATAAAGTTCGAATTGAACGGGAAGCAATACCACCTGCATGGCTTCCGCCATATTGACAATGTTCGTCATGCGCTGATCAATGAATTTAAGAAGCTCCCCCTGATTCTCACGCAGATTTTCCCTGGACATGTACGTCAGGTACTCTCCCACCGAATCCGATGCCTGCTTAATCAATGTGTTGGTTGAAAACACCGCGAGATAGATCAGGACAGCATAACCAATGACCAGGCCAAAAACGGTGAAGGCAAGCGTCAGTCTTCTGGCCAGAGACGGTTTCCAGAAGAAGAAAAAATCTTTCAGGGCTGATTTTAGAGGACGATCTGCCATTTCAGGTACTTTTCATTTCCTATTGAGACAACAATTTAAAGTTACCATAGCACGAAAGACTTTTTGAGAAAAACGCTTTTTCATACGACGCGCTGAAAACGAATCATGATCCGTCGGGATGACGTGTGAAACGCCGGCGGTCACGAGCCTCGCGGACAACAGGAAGCGTTGGTCGGATTATCCCATGGCTTTTCTCCTGGAAATCATCTCCGACGCGAAGCGGGATCAGAAACGCTTGGATGCTGAGAACAGATGAACCCCTTGCATCGGTTTGGGATATCTATTCCTGATTGACATACCCTGACAAATCACCTATGCTTTGCGCAATTCGAAAAGGAATTCATTCTCTCATGGAATATAAAAACGTTGATGATGTTCAAGCAAAACTGACGGATGCCGGATACATTCCGTCGCGGGAGATTGCCACGGTTGTTTTTCTGGCCGCGGCGACGCAAAAACCGGTTCTGGTAGAAGGTCCGGCCGGCGTCGGCAAAACAGAACTGGCCAAGGCTATCGCACGCTCTCTGAACAGAGAACTGATTCGACTTCAGTGTTATGAAGGTCTGGATGAAGCCAAGGCTCTGTATGAATGGGAATACGCCAAACAACTTCTTTACACCCAGATGGTCAAGGACCGGCTCAACGATATTATTTCCTCCGCCGCCACCCTGACGCAGGCGGTCGATCAGATAGCCGCGCAGGAAGATGCTTTCTTTTCCGACCGTTTTATTCAGCATCGTCCGTTGCTGCAGGCCATCAGCTCGGAAAAACCCGTCGTGCTTCTTGTCGATGAAGTGGACAAGTCCGATCCGGAATTCGAAGCGTTTCTTCTGGAACTCCTGAGCGATTTCCAGGTGTCCATTCCCGAACTGGGCACCCGCAAGGCGATTCAGATTCCTTTTGTGCTGTTGACATCGAATAATTACCGCGACATGAGCGACGCGCTGAAACGCCGCTGCGTTCACCTCTATATCGATTATCCCGCGCGGGAAACGGAGATATCCATTGTCCGGCTGAAAATTCCGGGAATCGAGGAAAAACTCTGCAACGCTATGGTTGACGCGATCCGTAAAATCCGCAAGCTGGATTTGAAGAAAAATCCCAGCATCTCCGAAACGATTGACTGGGCGCAATCGCTGATCGCCCTGCAGATCAACGACCTCACGCCGGACGTTGTTTCAGAAACGTTGAACATCATCTGCAAGTACCAGGTGGATATGGAAAAGGTCCGGAAAAATATCAACCGGATCCTGCCATAATGTAAAGATGTCATGGCGAACCGTTGCTCAAACGGCGTGGCGATTTTTAAAATCAGACTTTTCGCCGTCCCGGCAAATCGGGACTCCTCAGCATGACAGAGACGTTTCATACTTTAAGCAGTAACGTATGGTTAAATTAATTCAACAATTTGTCGGCTGTTGTCGCGCATCAGGAATGCGGATATCCACGTCCGAAGTTCTCGACAGTCTCAAGCAGATGCGATTGATTGATCCGACCGACGAACAGCAATTCCGTTCACTGCTTCGTTCCAATTTCGCCAAAAGCATGAGGGATGTACAGCATTTCGACCGTCTTTATCATCTTTTTTTCCATGAAATGCGCATGGAAATGTCCGACATGCGACAGGCGGCTGATTATTCCGAGCAGATAAAAAAATCCGCCGAAATTCTGAAGCGAATGCCTCATGATAATCCGATATTCGATGCCGTGGTGGATTTTCTACAGGGAAATCCCATGGCGCTTCTCCAGGAAATGCGTCGGATTCAAACCGAAGAGGAAGCGGTCATGTTGCGGTTTAATCTGGGTCCCCTGGGCAATCGCCTTAATATCATGCTGCAGATTAACAAAGCCGCGTCCGCCGCCCGGGCTCTGGTGGAAGATCATGATATGAAAACGGATTCGGCAGCCGGTCGGGAACTCGCCGCCTATTTCGAAGAGCGCGTGGAAACGGCCCGCTCCATGCTCGTGTATGAGCCCGATCAGAGTAAATCCGGCGCCAAAAAAACAAAGACGGAAGAACAGAAGCTCCGAGGGCTGGGCGAAAAATCTTTTTCATCCTTCACGCGCGAAGAAGTCGAAGAAATGCGAGATGCCATCGATAAACTGGTGCGCAAATTAAAAAACATCGTCAGCCGCCGCTATGCCGTCCGCAACCGGGGAAGCATTGACGTCAAAAAGACTCTGCGCGCTTCAGCCAAATACAATGGCGTCCCCGTGGAAATCAAATATCGCCGCAAAGCGAAGCGCAAAAGCCGGATTGTCACCCTCTGTGATGTTTCCGGTTCCGTGTGGGCGGCGGCACGCTTCATGCTGAATCTGCTGTATGCGCTGCAGGATTGCTTCGACAAGGTAAACAGCTTCGTGTTTATCGATCGTCTGTCGGAGGTGACCGGCATCTTCGAAGAGCATGACATCAACGAGGCGATTCGCCTGGTGCTGGAAAAACCGGACATCAATTATAATGCCTCCACGGATTACGGCGAAACGCTGCGGAATTTTAAAAAAGATTATATGGAACGTTTAACCAAAAAAACAACGCTGATTATCGTCGGCGACGGACGCACCAACTACATGAATCCGGAAGATGCGATTCTCGGCCAGATGCGGGAACGCTGCCGGAGGGTGATCTGGCTTAATCCCGAGCAGGAAAATCTCTGGGGATCGGGAGACAGTGAAATCAAGTCGTATATTCCCCACTGCCACGAGGTGCGTCAATGCCGCAACGTTAATCAATTATTTTCTTTTATCGAGGAGCTGGTTTTGTAAAATGAACACGTCAACGAAAGAAGCATCTTACAGCTGGATTTCACGTTTCGCCATCGAATTTATCGCTTCCCGTAACGATTTGCAGACCCTGCAGGATTTTCCGCATGACATTTGGCAAAAAATGGGGGAAGCGGGATTTTTCAAATTAGGCATCTCCCCGCAATACGGCGGCAGTGGAGGAGGATTAACGCAACTGGCCGGCGCCGGAGAGGTATTCGTCCGCAGCGGCTTCAACATGGGACTGGCTCTGTCCTGGCTTTATCAGCAGATCATCGCCATTCATC
>DAOPVC010000010.1:0-5637 GCA_035350895.1 Smithella sp.
ATTTCCAGCGTGATGCGGTCGTGAATGGTTTGCATCAGCGGCACAACAGGGTTCAGGGGATGCTTCCATAGATTCAGATCGGTCACAGATCTTTTTTTGATGATCTGATTTTTATTGTGGACGGCGGGAGCGTAAATGCCAGGAATTTTCGCCAGCCCGGCAATCAGATGATCTCGTTGCAGAGATTTTTTCTTGCCTTCGCGAACCGCAGTGACGATTTCTCCCACAATCTCTTCGCCCTCGCCGATGACAAAAACGTCGATAAAATCGACGAGCGGCGCGGGATTAAAACAGCAGGGACCGCCCGCAACAATCAGCGGATGTCCATCCCGGCGATCTTTGCGCGCCAGCGGGATGCCTCCCAGATCCAGCATATTCAGCATGTTGGTGTAAGAGAGTTCGTACTGCATTGAAAAGCCAACCATGTCGAAATCTTTAAGAGGCGTCTGACTTTCGAGGGAGGTTAGCAATATTCCGCCTTCACGCAATTGATTTTCTCTGTCCGGCCAGGGCGCGAAGCATCTTTCCGCTGACGCGTAAGGGATGTCATTGATGATTGAATAGAGAATCTGCAAGCCGAGATGGGACATGCCAACTTCATACGTATCCGGAAAGGCCAGCAGCAAGCGAACATCGGCTTTATCTTTAGAGATGGCATTTACTTCCGTGCCGATGTAACGGCTGGGTTTCTCGGCGGAAGATAAAAGCTCATCAATTTTGCCGTTGTGCATAATGATTTTTTCCTTTTTGGGCAAAGGTCCCGAATCTATGCTTTTTTAGCGGATTTAGCGAGGGATCTGTATTTATGAGGATTGCTTTTTATTTCTCTGAGTTTGGACAATGCCATCTTTTGAGCAAAGTTCATGGCGGAAAGATATCCTAGAGAATTATGCTTAAATGTGCTGATGAGCTCATCGCGGGTCGAATCTTCATTGTCTTTGGACACGAACGTTCTTTCCACGGTGTGTTCGTAAACCAGTTCGTCGCCCATAATATTTTTGACCAGACTGTAATCCTCCGTGCTGGTGAAAAAAGATTCTTTTAGCAGAACGTTGGTTTGGAAGGATACCTCCACCTTGACCGTATCCGTCGCTATGGAGCGGGATAGATCGAAAATCTTTAAATCCAGCCCGTTATCTAATTTTATTTCTTCAATCAGTTTCATTTGTGCTCATCTCATTCCATGTTGTTCATTGCATGATTCTTAGCATTTTTATACTTGACCTGCAACTTTAATCCTTCTATACATAGCTCGCGTTGAAAACGAAAAAGGTGAAGCGCGTTATGAATGATGTCAATGCGGTGTTGCTTTTGTCCTGCGCCGACAGAAAGGGACTGGTGGCCAGCATATCCGATTTTATTTCCCGCCGCAACGGCAACATTGTCCATGCCGATCAATATACGTCCAGGACGGACAAACTTTTTTTCATGCGCGTCGAATGGGAGTTGAAAGGTTTTGACCTGGATCGCGAAGCGATTCCCTCTGCTTTTGCGCCGCTGGCCGGGCAATTAAAAATGAAATGGAATTTGCATTTCACCGATTATGTGCCGCGGGTTGCTCTTTTTGTTTCCCGACACATGCATTGTCTGCATGATCTTCTTTTGCGCCGCCATATGGGAGAACTGGGAGCCGATATCGAAGCGGTTATCAGCAACCACGAAGATGCCCGCGAGTTAGTCGAACAGTTCGGATTAAAATATTTTTACTTTCCCATCACGGGAAAAAACAAGAAACAGCAGGAAAAGAAAGAGCTGACGCTGCTTCGGGAAATGAATATCGATCTGGTGGTTCTGGCGCGCTACATGCAGATTTTGAGCGGCAATTTTCTGAAGGAATATCCCTGTCGCATTGTCAATATTCATCATTCATTCCTCCCTGCGTTTGCCGGGAGCAATCCTTATCAGCAGGCCTATGACCGCGGCGTGAAAATAATCGGCGCGACCGGCCATTATGTCACGGAACAGCTGGATGAGGGGCCGATTATTGCGCAGGATGTGATCAAGATTAGTCATCGGGACGATGTTTCCGATATCCAAAGAAAAAGCAGAGATCTGGAAAGGATGGTTCTGGCGCGCGCGCTCCGGCTGCATCTGGAAAACAGAATACTTGTTTACGGGTCCAAAACCATTGTGTTTGAATAAATCAGGTTCTCCCTGAAGAAATATCAGGTAATTCATAAATGTCTGATGTAAACTTTATCGTCCTTTGTCAGCCGGACGCAAAAAAATCCTGCGGCGCTTGTTGCGGCCTTTATAATTACGCGGACAGCTCCCGCTCTTCTCTTGATCATCGTTTGCGTTCGCGCACACGACGTTTCGATGAGATGGTCAGGAAAGCCGGAGATCTCAAGCGCTACTCCGCGGAAACAAAAGCGTCGGAAGATTTCACAAAGCGATACGAAGTGATTCACTGCTGCGAATATCTCGGTTTTCTGGATGCAGAGGAAAGAAAAGTCGGCTGTCTTTTGCATCCGGAACAAAATGCGGGCGCCGATTTGCGGGAGTGTTCATTTTACGGACGGGAACTTTGCGCCGGTCATTTTTGCCCGAGTCACTACTTCATTGCGCAGTCTCATGCCCGAATCCTGATCAAAATCGTCGATGACTGGTACCTCTATGGCCTGGTCGTGACGGATATCGATCTGGTGAACCTGTATTTCCGTCTGATCGCCGACCGGATCGGGGAGGATTTGAAACCGGAAATTTTCAACAATGAACAATTAAAGAAAATAGCCCTGGACTATTTCGGCTGGAAAATCAACTGGCCGTTTCGTTCGCTGGAAACGAACCGGTTGGGCAAATACTATTTCGACGGATCGCAATACATGATCAGTCATATTGACTATGAAAAGTTCGGCAAGACCGTTTCCCCGCTGAACGCCATTCTGTTGAGCCTTTGTTCCTCGTTCGCAGACGCGGAAGAGCTCGAGCAAGCGGAGAAAATGATCTGGGCAAATATCGATAGTTTCGTATCCGTCTACCGACAAAGCTTGGCATCGTGATTGGGTATTGCCGTCATTAACAGTTCTGGAGAAATTCACCGGAGCACATTCCAGAGCGGGAAGGCATTGAATCCCGCGACGTGCAATCCCCGGTTCCCGCCGGTGAGATGCGCCGTAAGCCACGGGAAGTCGCGTCATTAAAGGGAGTATCCTGCTCCGGCCGGAGGGGACTCCACTTTTTTATTGACATAATCAGGATACTTTAGCTAGTGTAAGCAAATAGTTGTATAATCATCTTTCATGAAAGAGGCTTGGCCGTGGATCAAACATCCAGAGAAATTCTTTTTTCCAAGGCAACGATACAAAAGCGAGTCAGGGAACTTGCCGAACAGATATCCCGGGATTACGAGGGCCGGGAACTGATCGTTATCGGCGTGCTCAAAGGGGCTTTTATTTTTATGGCCGATTTGATTCGCGAGATCAGTATTCCCTGCCGCGCGGATTTTGCCAGACTGGCCAGCTACGGCGCCGGATCGGAAAGTTCAGGCAAGGTCGTCATGACCAAAGATATTGAAACATCCATTAAAGGCAAGGATATTCTGATCGTGGAAGACATCCTCGATACCGGCCTCACCATGCAATATTTTCTGGAATGGATGAAAGAAAGAAGTCCCCGATCCATCAAAACATGCGTCTTTTTGGATAAAAGAAAAAGAAGAAAAGTTTCTCTGGAGGCCGATTACATCGGTTTTACCATTGAAGACGGTTTTGTCGTGGGTTACGGGCTGGATTTCAATGAACAATACCGTTTTTCTCCCGATATCTATGTGATTAAGCAGTAAGGACAGATATGATGATTATTCAATGCAAGCAGTGCCGGACAAAATTTCGTTTTGATGATGCTCATATGCAGGGAGGCGGAATCTGGTTGCGTTGCAGCCGTTGCGGACATGTTTACTTTCAGGAAAATCCTTTCGCAAAAAAAAACGATGTAAGCCCTTTGCCGGAGCCGGAGCATGAAGCAAAACACGCTGCGGCGGAAGAGACGTTGCCGCCGCACGAGATTCCCGCGGTGTTCCACCGGGATGAACAAGGCATGAAATCCCTTGAAAAAATCATGACGGCCAGAAAGCGCGACCGGGAAGGCATTGACCTGGATCTGGAAACATACCGGCAGGAAGATATTGACGTTCAAACAGGACAACCGGAGGGAATCGCGGAAGATCATGCGGTGAAAGAAACTGCCGGGAACAGCACATCGAAAAGTTCCGGAAAAATCTGGAAAGTAGCCGTCTGGTCGATTCTGGTCATCCTGGTTATTCCCCTGTTCATATATTTTTACGTTTATCCGCAGTACGGCGAGCAACTGGTCTTCAGCGGTGAATATCTTTTTGAGAGGTTCAATGAATTGAGGGGCGTATCGACGCAGCCGAAAACAGGCGCTTTTATCAACCAGATGGTTAAACTTCAGGATGTACGTTATCGCAGAATTAATAATTATATTCTGGGACAGATCGGCGTTCTGGAAGGAACGGCTCTTAATCGCGCCGATTTTCCGCTGTCCCGAATCCAGGTCAAGGGTAACATCGTGGATGCCTATGCCGTTGTTCTGGGCGAACGGTCCAGCTATGCGGGAAATATTCTGACCGATGAAGAGCTGATCAATTTGTCCGAAGAGGAAATTTTGATGAAACTTCTCCGGCCGGAAGGTCTCAACAATGCCAACGATACAATCTTGCCCGGTGGACAAATACCGTTTATGATCGTTTTTCCCAGTGAGCCGTCGGGAGTCATTAAAACAACCGTCGTGACCATCGGCGCGGAACGTCTTCTTGAGCCCTGATCAATCAACCGCCGTTTTGTTCAGAAAAATTCGTTTCGATTGCGTTCATCGGGAAAGGTGTTAAACATGAGATACGAAGGAAATATCTTCCGGCCGTTCAGCGAGGCCAACAGCTATCTGCTTCAATGCACGGTCGGCTGTTCCCATAACCAGTGCACGTTCTGCGGCATGTATAAGGACAAAAAGTACCGGGAACGGTCGCTTGCCGAAATTATGGAAGACATCGCCATGGCCATGGATCACTATGGCGATCTGGAAAAAGTTTTTCTTTGCGACGGCGACGCGATTGCCCTGGAAACGGACATGCTTCTCGCAATTCTAAGAAAACTTTACGCAACCTTTCCTTCTTTACGCCATGTGGGCAGCTATGTCGGACCGCAAAGCACTCTTTCCAAAACGATGGACGAGTTAAAAACATTACGGGCCGCCGGGCTGACCAAAGCGTATATCGGCGTGGAAACCGGAGATGACGAGCTTTTGAAAAAAATAAAAAAGGGCGTCGGTTATGAACAGATGCTGCAGGCGGGACAAAATCTGGTTGCGGCGGGAATCAATCTTTCGGCGATGGTGCTTTTGGGGCTGGCGGGAAAAGGGGAGGCATCGCGGCGCCACGCGCTGGCTACGGCAAAAATCTGTAATGAAATGAAACCGCAATATCTGGCGGCGCTTACTGTGACGCCTGTGCCGGGAACTGTTTTGTACCGTCAGGTGCAGAAAGGCCAATTTGAATTGCTGGATCCGTTCGAAACACTCGAAGAGATGAAATGGATATTTGAAAACATTACCGCCGACCATATGAAGTTTGTCGGCACCCATGCGTCCAATTACCTGCCCGTTGTGGGCACGCTTCAG
>DAOPVC010000010.1:5737-46801 GCA_035350895.1 Smithella sp.
ATGAAACGATTGATCGCAGCCGTGGTTTTCGTATTATTAACTGCCACTCCCGTTTTCGCTGTCTCTGATGATGGTTTTGAACTTGCAAAAAACTGGCGGGAATACAAGAATTTCTATAACGGATTTGATCCCGCTTCCACCCTTATCAAGGTTGATAGGGTCGGTGAGTACAGGGGATTTGTCAAGGGCGTGATTGATGCGCTCGATGGCATAGCATTCGCTATTCCCAAAAACGTCACCAGGAAAGATGTTTATGCCATAGTAGGAAAATATCTCGATGACCATCCCAAAGAATTGAAAGAATCCGCGGTGTATCTTGTCATAATAGCATTGAGCACAGCCTTCCCCAAAAAATAGCGCTGTCTCATGCTCTCTGTTGAATAAGGCTGTGCCTGTTGCACGGTTGGCGTCAAAACATGAATTTAGGGAAGGCTCAAATATGCCCTGGATATATTTAATTATTGCCGGATTGTTCGAGATCGGATGGCCTGTGGGATTAAAGATCGCAGAAAATCCGGGTACGAGGTGGAGTGGATTCGGTATAGCGGTGTTGTTTATGACGGCGAGCGGTTTTCTCCTGTGGCTGGCGCAGCGCCAAATACCGATCGGTACCGCCTACGCTGTCTGGACGGGTATCGGCGCCGCCGGGACTTTTTTCGTGGGCGTCCTGCATTATGGCGACCCGGCTTCCATGGCCAGATATGTGGGCGTGGGTCTCATCATCGTGGGTGTCATTGTCTTAAAATTGTCGCACTAAAACGGACATTAACCATTCATTCAAACGGTGCATTCCGGGAACCGCTTCGATTTTATTTTGCCGAGTTTGGCAATTTATCAATACAGCCATCGGAACTATCGTAATGAGTGCCTGATCGTAAAAGACGTCGCCACTGCTTTGCGTGCGAATCTTCTTGACATAAAAGAACAAATTGCTATCTTATTGACATCTGCACGTTATTTTATGAGAGTTTCCTGACGGCATACCCGTGTCGGGGAAAAATATTAATAATGAAGAGAGGAGGCTTTTATGAAAAGAATTTTTGCGGTTGTTTTCAGTTTGATGATGTTGCTGGTCCTTTCAGGGGTTTCCCTTGCAGAGCCGGTGAAGAAACAACATTTAAAAAAATCAGAATTAACCGAAGGATTGTATGTCAGCCTTCAGGGTGGGGCTGCTTTTTTGACGGACAGCGATGTAACAAGGAACCGTACCGCCGGGATAGAAACAGATCTGGGCGGCGCGATTGGCGTGGCAGCCGGTTACCGGATTGGCGCCCTGGATAAAAGAGTCAGAGTAGAAGGCGAGGTCGGTTATCAGAAAAATTGTGTTGATGATGATTCGGGGCTGCGTGAATTAACGGGCGATATCAAAGCATATTCGTTTTTGGTAAACGGCTATTTTGATTTTGTCAAAGGAAAGAAAATTGTACCGTTCATTACCGCTGGAATCGGTGTGGCGAAAGTTGATGCCGACGTCAACAGGTTTACGCATGTCGACGACACAGGCCTGGCGTATCAGATTGGAGCCGGTATCGCTTATCACATCTCTGATAATTGGCATATTGACCTCAAATATCGGCACTTTGATACGTTTAGTGACCTGGGTGGTGGAAATACCAACCCTGAATTTACAACCAACAACGTATTCCTGGGATTAAGATACAGGTTTTAATTGATTCAGGATAATATTTTTTCTTTACAAAAAAAGCTGCCGGCTGAAAAAAGTGTGATCGGTTGACGGCAAAACAGAAAGTTTAATACCCATGACCCTGCGGAAGAGGGAGGCCGGGTTTGAGCCTCCCTCTTCATTTTGATCAGGTTGTTCCGTTTTCAGTCCTTATGATCTTGATTTTTTAAACAGGGCTTGCTTTAAAACAATGAATGACCGTTACTCTATTTCACGTGGCCTCCATCAGATAACCTGTGTGTATGCTTCAAGGGTTTTTTTGCTGATGGCTCCTTCGCGCAGAATCGCCGGCGGATCGCAGGTGATGTCAATAATCGTGGAAGCCTTTTCACCTCCGGTTTTTCCTCCGTCCAGCACGGCGTCGATTTTATCGCCGATTTGTTGAACGACCTGGGAAGCCAGCGAGCATTCGGGAGCGCCGGATTGATTGGCGCTTGTTGCGGTCAGCGGCTTTTTCAGTTGGTGAACGATTTCCCGGGCAAGCGGATGACTGGAAACGCGTAATCCGATTTTGCCGCTTCCGGCGGTGAGTAACGGCGATATCGTATCCGACGCGGCAAATACCATGGTCAGCGCTCCAGGCCAAAACGCAGCCATCAGTTTTCGCGCTGTTTCCGGAATATCTTTGACCAGAGGATAAATATCATCATTCCGGCCGATAATCAGAGCGACGGGATTTTTAAAATCTCTGCCTTTAACGGAAAAAATTTTTTCGATGGCTTTGGGGTTGGTGGCGTCCGCGCCTAAGCCGTAAAAGGTTTCCGTTGGATAGGCGATGATCCCCCCCCCGGCGAGGATTTCCACCGCTCGGGCAAGAATGCTATCCATCGAATGTTCAGGGTCCGGTTTCAGGACTTCCGGCATGTCAGATTTCCCTGTTTTTTTTCCACATCTTTGGCCATTTTCTTGATGTAGGCGGAAAGTTTTGCGGCCAGTGTCTTATCTTCCAGCGCGAGAAACCGTACGGCGAACAAGGCGGCATTTTTGGCGCCGGCTTTGCCTATGGCCATTGTGGCGACGGGAATTCCGCCGGGCATTTGCACCGTAGCCAGAAGCGCGTCCATACCATGCAGAGACGTTGCGTCAATGGGGACGCCGATAACCGGCAGGGTCGTCTGTGCGGCAATGACACCCGCCAGATGAGCGGCCGCCCCGGCGCCGACAATGATGATTTTAACGCCTCGCCCGGCTGCGGAAATGGCGAATTTCGTTGTGCGCAACGGTGTGCGATGTGCCGATGTCAGAATCAGTTCGTGGCCGATGCCGAATTCCTCCAGAATTTTGGCGGCTTCGGTCATGACGGGTAAATCCGAATCACTGCCCATCACGACACTGACCTGTACATCTTGCTTGGCGTTTTTAGCGTTCATGCCGGCTCCTTGATATGTGGATATTATTGCTCAATAATTTGTTCTTTATCTAACGCATTGGAGGCGTATTTGCAATCTGAAAGTTCAATCCGGGTACCAGTGTGTTTTCACTGTTCCGAGGCGCTGCGCTTCGGGGATAGTTCCATTGACGCTTTAAATATCGCCATCCCCATCCGCTGCGCTTCGGGGATAGTTCGACTAACTCTTCAAACTTCGCTGCGCTCGTTTTCAGAGAGTCTCACTACATCTGCCTGAATAAGTGTAAGTATTGACGGCTGACGGTGAGGGTATCCGGTCTGTTCTTAAGCTTGAGAACGCCACGACCGGTGAAGGAACGGGCGACAATTTCAATCCGGGACACATTGACGATTGTGCCGCGGTGAATTTGCCAGAACTTTTGCGGATCAAGTTCCCGGCTTAATTCTTTGATGCTTTTTTTAATCAGCGCTTCACCTTCCGCGGTCATCACCAGAGTATATTTGTCCCCGGACTGAAAATAATCAATCTCTTCTACGGAAATCAGGCGAACGCAGTCTTTGTGTTGCGTTTTAATCCATCGCAGATAACGATCCGTACGGGGATTGTCCTGCAAGCCGGCAAGCACGTGTGTGATCATCTGCGTCAGGCCTTCCGAGGGTTCCGGTGATGATTGAAGGTGCTTCTTTAAACGATGAATCGTTTGCAGCAATCGCTCTTTTGTCACCGGTTTTACCAGATAATCCACCGCTTCCCGCTCGAAGGCCTCGACGGCGTACTGATCGAAAGCGGTGACAAATACAATATGGCATACACCGGCGATCTTCTTGGCCACATCCAGGCCGGAAAGACCGGGCATTTTAATATCCAGAAAAGCAATATGCGGAGCAAAATCGTCTATCAGCTTCATCGCTTCTTTGCCGTTGATTGCCTCACCGCAAATTTCCAGTTGCGGCCAGGTTTCGGCAAGCATTCGTTTGAGATATGTTCTCAGTTCTTTTTCATCGTCGGCAATGATGGCTTTATATATCATTGATTGGCACCTCGATGATTGCCCGCACGCCGCAGGGATCGTTCTCTTCGATGATGAATCGGCCTTTTTCTCCGAACAGCAAATGAAGGCGTTCCCGCACATTCGCAATACCCAACCCGGGTTTATCTAAATCGGAAAATCCCAGCCCGGTATCCGCCACGTCAATTTTTAAAACATTATTTTCTTCAATGGCCCGGATGATGATTTCTCCCCCTTCCACTTTCGGTTCCAGGCCATGCTTCAGGGCATTTTCGACCAGGGGCTGCAACAGCATGGGCGGAAAAGATTTTTGCCCGAGGCTATCCGGAACGTCAATCGTATAATTCAGCCGGTCGTCCATTCTGATTTTCTGGATATCAAGATACGCTTTGATCATTGAAATCTCCTGGGACAGCGTTGTTTTTTCCGGCAAGGTTCGGGATAAGGACGTGCGCAGGTAGTTCGTCAAATCCAGCAGCATGGATTTGCCCTTGTGCGGACTGGTATCGATCAGACTCAAAATATTGGAAAGGGTATTGAATAAAAAATGCGGTTCTATCTGCGCCTGCAGCATTTTGAGGTTGGCGGCAAGATATTCTTTTTCCATGGCCGTGCGCCTTATTTTTTCCTGCTCGATCATGGTATTATGATATCGTGTTGTTATTTTTGTTATAAAAAAATAAAGATCGATAAAGCTAAAGATAATGCCGGCAATAACAGCCTGAAGGCCGAGGTTATGTGTCCACAAATCCAGATGGGTATTTAAGAAATATTGCAGGATGAAAATGCTGATTTGCAGTCCGATAAACACCGAGCAGCAAATGGCGACGCCGGCAATAAACAAAAATAACGTCCATGAACGCGGCCTGAAGATCAATAAAGAGAAAAAGACGGTTAAACTGCCGGTAATGCCGATGGATTGCACCAGCACAAAATTGGTCAGAAAGTCTTTAATGGGGCCGATAATGGTGACCGCAAGCGCAATCAGGAGACAGATGATAATATTAATAATAAAATCGGTTAAGACATTGTTAAAGTTCAGCCAATATTTAAAAACATATTCCGTCTCGTATCGTTCTTCCATCGTCATGTCGTCTCTTCAATAGGGATCAAATTTCTGCGAATGTGTTTTGCATTGCCGGATCTCATCTTATCATAATTAGCGATGATGAACTAAGAGAGAATTTTAGCGCCGGGTATTTAAGGCGCGTTGTCGATGGCATCAGGATATCTTTCGCCGTCACTTCAGTTTGGTGTTTGCTTTTTCATTCCATGGCGACTTACGGGAAATCCATGAAATCGAGGTCACGCTGTGCTCCGAAATAGCGTAAAAACCTCAGCATTTCATAAAAAATCCTTTATATACGTGTTGAAAATTTTCTTTATCCGGGGATTGTTTTCCCGGTCATATAATCTTTCAAATGATCCTTTCAGCCATTTTGTGGAATGAGCAATATCCTGATAGAGCTCCCGGTAGGTGCTCGAACCCAATTGAAATCCCATGCCCGCAAATGTATCGATGGCCCGTTCTTTCATGCTGAGCGAACCGGCGGATGTTGGATGGTTCCATGCTTTCAGGGCCATATAAAAACCGAATTTCAAGGCGTTGTAGTAAGAAGCGACTGTTTTTACAGTGTCATGCAGCGTATAGAAGGCAACCAATGGACTGTTATATAAAGAATCCGGGAGTCTTCGGTTGCTTTCCGTCAGATCAGCGATGGAAAGGGAACAGAAATAATCCATGCTGCCGGGCGATCCGTAAATTAATTCATCCTTCTTCATGCTTTCAATGAAATCAAGCGAGCCGGGCAAACTGCTCAAACAGGTGGGCTGGATGCCTATCTTATTTTTTACACAAAACTCTGCTATTTTCTTGCCGGAATGATCATCGAGTGAATGAAAATAGTCGTAAGGCATTCCGAACATGAATGCTCCGTGAATGGAAATGCCGTAATCCTGAATTTTCTTGATCCGTGACGAATAGTATTCCTCAACCGTTGTTTTTGTTTTCTTGATTTTTGAAACGACGTTTTTACCGATCAGTTCCAGATTTCGTATGTCCAGCGATTCCAGACCGAGAAAAAAATGTGAAGCGCCGGAGCGTCTCAGTTTGTCCAGAAGTTTCTCGTCATCGGCAACTTCAATGCTGACCTGGGCGAAATAGTTGACAGCCAGCGGACTTTCAATCATCTTATCGAGTATATGGTGCAGTGTTTTCCCGCCGACAAGAAGATTATCCGGGGAAATAAAATAAAATCGGTTTTTAAAATTGGCTCCGTTTTTCTGTTTTGCCATGAGCTCATTTACAAAATCACCCGGCGAGCGGGCTGTAAATTTCCTTTTTTCCTTCGGGAAGGATGAAATGGAACAGAAGCTGCATGAAAAGGGGCATCCGAGAAAAGGGGTGGAGACGTTTGTTTCGATCATGCGTGAAAGTATCGGACCGGCAATCGGGAGTTTGTTGATAAAGGCAGGCCTCATTTTCGGAAGCTCGCTGACCCGGGAACATCCCCAGGCGCCGTCATTGATCGGCGTTTCTCCCTGATATTCCTTTTTTAAGCAGAACTGATCAATATCAGAAATAATTTCTTTGATGATCATCTGATCTCCCGCGCCGATAACCTGCGCAACAAGTTCCGGATGGGCCAGGATGCCGCGGAGGTAAACATCAATATCCAGCGGACTTGTCGATACATGGATGCCACCGATGATGACCGGAATGCCAACCCTGTTTAAAACAAGGATCGCGGCACAGGCGGCCGGAAAACTCGCGCTCATGGCTGTGATAAAAACAGCCGCTGGTTTTTTGCCTTCCCGGGAGATGATCTGTCCGATCGTTCTGCGATGATCATCAGCCGCGATCACTTTTGCGGTTGAGTCTGCTCGGCTTATCTGATTGGCGATATAGTACAAACTGTACGATTCGATCGCCAGTTGTTCCATCAAACCTTTTCGCAAGAGGTTTTTGTTGAAGGTGAGGAATTGCGTATAGTTTGCTTCGCGGCATGTCTCCAGACTTTTCCCCGTCAAATATGCCACGATATCGGTTATCGTAAAATGCTTCTCGCCGATTTTCTCCATCAGATTGACGGTCGAGGGATTGTACACAATATAATATTTATTGGAATCACCGAACGTATCGGTGACAGGAACAGGCTGTTTATCCGATGGGTTGTTTGATCCTGGCATGAATAACCCACACCTCTGAGTGGGCATACATCGTTTCCGGCAGGGGTCATTCTAGATGCATCAATGCCGTATGATGACCTGATGTGTTTACTGAATTTCGCCATCAGGCATGAATGTGTCTTGAACGATCGTTTCCAAGCTGAGCAAACCGGCCATGGAGATATATCTCTACATCAGGGTTTGCAGTTTCATCAGCAACACCATACTGCCGCTGAACTTGAGCTTGCCATTCATGAACAAGCCAATGCCGGAGGCCGATTTGTTCATCAGTTGCAGCGCGTCCAGCATATCAATGTGAACCGTTACAGCAGGTTTCTCCTCGTCATTAAAGATCAGCTTGAGGGGAAGCACGCCGCCGTCTTTTTTCCTCAAATTCATGTTCACCGTGCCGTTCATGGACATGAATGCTTCATAATGTTTGGCATCGATGAGCGAGAGTGGATTACCCGTGAAATCATCGGCCAGCTCATTGAACTTGCCGGTAACGGCATCCCGCCAGTCTTTTTCAGAAACGACCAAGGTAAAATGAGGTTCGTTAATGTAACCTTTTGTTATTTCCAGATTCCCTTCATTCCTGAACGTCACTGAATAAACGTTGCCTTCAATGTCGAATTGCATCTTGAAATAACCGCCGGTCAGGAATGAGAAGTCTATAAGGCCCAGCAGTTCTTTCGTCTGGTTGAACTGATCCGGCACAAATTTAGTAAAGAAATCATCAACGCTAATATCGTCCGGCGCCTTGGGTATAATCGATTGCCACATAATATCTTCTCCTTTATTGCTGTAGTAACGATAATATTTCTTTTCATTTTCACCCTGCCTGTTGTTTAACGACACATTCTATCTTTTCAACGTGAGTAAATTATCTGCATAAATATCGGATATAGTAAACACCTTGGCGACAAATGGTCGGACAAGCCGACAAAAGGGTAATAATCTGGACCGAGTGATCGTCATTCACGGCGATTGATTTGAAAAATATTGCTTAAAATCCTGTTAATCTTCACGTTATAAAAAATGGAAAAATTCATGAAATATGAATATGGCAGGCGGCGCCCGGCAATATTTGCCGGGCGATTCCACAAATATGGCTGACAAGAGACGACGAGAGGTTGGCCTTTCAGGTAAAAAGTGCCCTCAATGTCAATAATGTCTCTTTTTTGGTTCCCAAATGAATATTTCATCCAAATCCAGTTGACAGACGAGCCTTCTCTCAATATACTCCCGCAGCAAAATTGCCTTACCAACTATCAAGGAGAGACGTTAAAAAATGAAAGAAAACTTATACGGATATCTGGCCGGAAACGAATATCCCGGACGCGGCATCTGCATCGGGAAAGCTCCCGGTGGAAACAAGGCCATGATTGCCTACTTTATTATGGGCCGCAGCGCCAACAGCCGCAACCGCGTTTTCGACCCCATTGCCGGCGGCATTCGCACCAAGGCGGCCGATCCTTCCAAAATGACCGACCCGCATCTGATTATTTACAATCCGGTGCTGACATTTGACAGGACAACCATCGTGACCAACGGTGACCAGACTAACACCATCTATGATTTTATGTCCCGTAACGAATTTCCCCATTATGCCTTTGAAGCGGCGCTGAACACCCGCACATTTGAGGACGACAAACCCAACTGGACACCGCGTATTTCCGGTGTGGTGAACATGAAGACCGGTGCCTATAAACTCAATATTTTAAAAAGTGACAACGGCGACGAAAACAGCGTGCAGCGCTTTACCTTCGATTATTCACAGCCGCTGGCCGCGGAGGGACACTTTATCAGCACGTATAAATGCAACGGGAATCCGATTCCGAGTTTTACGGGCGAGCCGATATGTGTTGCGGTGGATGAAGAAGACCCCGCCCAATATGCTGCAAAGCTCTGGGAAGCACTCAACGAAGACAACAAGGTGAGCCTGTTTGTGCGCGCCATCGATCTCAAGACGAAAACCTGTAAAGACGTCATTATTAATAAATACAAAGCAGTGGAGGGATAAATCATGAACGAAATACAACTAAAATACGGCTGCAATCCCAACCAGAAACCGGCCCGGATTTTTATGGCGGACGGCGGTAATCTGCCTGTGGAAGTGTTAAACGGCAAGCCCGGCTATATTAATTTTCTGGACGCATTTAACAGCTGGCAGCTTGTAAAAGAACTCAAGGAGAATACCGGCATGGTGGCCGCGGCCTCCTTCAAGCACGTCTCTCCCGCCGGCGCGGCATTGGGTTATCCCCTGGATAGAGTGTTGCGCAAGATGTATCATATCGATGCTAAAGTTAAACTTTCCCCGCTGGCCTGCGCTTATGCGCGCGCCCGCGGCGCCGACCGTATGAGCAGTTTCGGCGACTGGATAGCGCTTTCCGATGTTTGCGACGTACCCACGGCAAAAATTATTAAAAATGAAGTAACCGACGGCATTATTGCTCCCGGCTATGAACCGGAAGCTCTGGAGATTTTGAAATCCAAGAAGGGCGGCAACTACAATGTTGTTAAAATCGATTCCAACTACGTGCCCGTTTCATTGGAGCATAAACAGGTTTATGGCATTACCTTCGAACAGGGGCGCAACGATTTAAAAATTGACAATCGCATGCTCGAAAATATTGTTACGGAAAACAAGACACTGACCGATGCTCAAAAACGCGACCTGGTGCTGAGCCTGATTACACTGAAATACACGCAATCCAACAGCGTCTGCTACGTCCAGGACGGTCAGGTCATCGGCGTCGGCGCGGGGCAGCAGAGCCGCATTCACTGCACAAGACTGGCCGGACAGAAGGCCGACAACTGGCAGCTGCGCCACATGCCCAGGGTGCTGAATCTGCCTTTCCGCGATGATGTTGCCAAACCCAACCGCGACAACGCCATTGATGTTTATCTCGGCGACACCCCGGAAGACGTCATCGGCAACGAGGTCTGGGCTCAAACTTTTACGAAACAACCCAAACCCCTGACTAAAGCCCAAAAGCAGAAATGGCTGAGCACGGTCACCGGCGTTTGTCTGGGCAGCGACGCGTTCTTCCCCTTCGGCGACAATATCGAGCGTGCCCGCCGCAGCGGCGTGACGGCGATTGTCGAACCGGGCGGTTCTATTCGCGATCAGCAGGTGATTGACACCTGCAACAAATACGGCATCGTCATGGCCTTTTGCGGCCTGAGATTGTTCCACCATTAAACGGAAAAATGATGGAGAAAAGTATGGAAAGCTTGAAAGACTTGCAGTTGCGTTACGAATCCCTCAAGGGGCTTGGTCTGCAATTGAATATTGAACGCGGCCAGCCGGGAGACGATAATTTTAATTTGTCGAACGCGCTGCTCGGCAATGTAACGGAAAAGGACGTCAAAACTAAAAGCGGTTTCGATGTTCGCAACTATCCCGGCGGCGTTCTGGGCCTGCCGGAGGCCCGTGAATTATTTTCCGGCATTTTGGGCGTCAGGCCGGAAGAAATGATCGTGGGAAACAATTCCAGCCTGCAAATTATTTCACATGTGCTGATGTGGGCGCTCCTGCGGGGGGTGGTGGGAAGTCCCGCGCCGTGGTGCAAAGGTCAACCCAAGATGATTGTCACCGTACCCGGCTATGACAGGCATTTCACGCTCCTTTCCACACTGGGATTCGAGATGATCCAGGTCAGAATGACCCAAGAAGGGCCGGATATGGACGAGGTGGAAAAAGCGGCCGCGGCGGACGCAAACGTCAAGGGAATTATTTTTGTGCCCACCTATTCCAATCCCGGCGGCGAGACGGTTTCCGACAAAACCGTGGCAAGACTGACCGCCATGAAAACAGCCGCTCCGGATTTCACCATTTTTGCCGACGACGCCTACGTCGTTCATCATCTGGTTGACAATCCGGTCAAACCGAAGAATTTTCTGCGTGCTTGTGAGGAGGCGGGGAATCCCAACCGGGTCTATCTCTTTGGCTCAACATCCAAGATCACCTTTTCGGGCGCGGGTGTCGGGTTTATGGCGACCAGCCCGGCCAATCTGGCGTATATTGCCAAACTTTTCGGGACCATGTTCATCGGACCCAACAAATTGGAGCAACTGCGCCATGTCAAGTTCCTCGGCAGTTATCCGGGTGGAGTGGCCGGCATCATGAAGGAACATGCAAGACTGCTCAAACCCAAATTTGACATTACGGATAAAGTGCTCTCCATGGAACTGAATGGGACCGGGTTGGCGACCTGGAGCAAACCGGCGGGTGGTTACTTTATCAGTCTGGATACGACAAAGCCGGTTGCCAAACGGGCGGTGGCGCTTTGCAAGGAAGCCGGTGTCGCCATTACGCCGGCCGGTGCGACATTTCCTTTCGGCAAGGATCCCAGGGATTCGAATATCCGGATATCCCCGACCCGTCCGCCTGTTGCCGAACTGGGAAAAGCCATCGAAATTCTTGCTGTGTGCATAAAACTGGCTTCGGCGGAATACGACAGCGCCGGGACATAACGGCAGCTTTTTCCTTGTTAAAATTTTTTGTCATTCCGCCATCCCGATGTGTCGGGATGAGGAATCTTAAAAGCTGATATGATTTCAATATGCGAGACGATCAATGTTAACGGATAACATCCTCAATCTGATCGGCAATACGCCGCTCATCCAGCTCAAAAATTCGCGCATTTTCGCCAAAGCTGAATTTCTGAATCCGGGGGGAAGCATCAAAGACCGTGTTGCCTTATCAATGCTGGAAGGCGCCGAGCGCGACGGGAAGCTAAAACCGGACACGATCATTGTTGAACCCACCAGTGGGAACACCGGCATCGGCGTGGCGCTTGTCGGACGGCTGA
Organism: Smithella sp.; assembly: GCA_035350895.1. Classification (GTDB taxonomy): domain Bacteria; phylum Desulfobacterota; class Syntrophia; order Syntrophales; family Smithellaceae; genus Smithella. The sequence goes on from DAOPVC010000010.1 coordinate 17,765, forward strand.
AGGGATACCGTGTGATCATCGTGATGCCCGAGAATATGAGTGAAGAGCGCAAGAAACTCATTGAGGCGCTGGGCGCCGAATTGATTTTAACGCCCGCCGAGGAAAGCATCGGAGGGGCTGTGAAAAAAGTCGCTGAGCTGGCGGCATCGAATCCGAACGTGTATGTGCCGCAGCAATTTGAAAATCCGGACAATCCGCGCGTGCATTACGAGGAAACGGCGCGGGAGTTATGGCGTCAGATGAACGGGGTGGTTGATTTTTTTGTTGCGGGCGTCGGAAGCGGCGGAACCCTCCAGGGGGTGGGAAAATTTCTCAAGGAGCATCGGCCCGATGTCCGTATCATGGCCGTGGAACCGAAAAATGTTTCCGCGTTGCTCGGCCACGAACCGGGCTTGCATCAAATCCAGGGAATCGGCGATGGTTTTATTCCCGCCGTGCTTGATATCAACCTGGTGGACGATGTTATTGAAGTCACCGACGAAGCCGCCATCGAAACGACACGTGAACTGGGAAGAAGCATGGGACTGCTGGTCGGCATTTCATCCGGGGCGAATGTCTGGGCCGCGCGTCAGTTGGAGAAAAAATATTCCGGCAACATCGCCACGGTGCTTCCCGACCGCGCCGAACGCTATTTCAGCACAGCGCTGTTGTAGTCAGGCAATTCCATTCCAATTCAAGCGCTACCTTTGTTGGCTGCGTCGTCGGCGTCCTCAACGTATTAGTTATACGCCTCCGGTGCCTCCTCCTTGCCGCCTCGGTATCATCATTGAATTGAAAATGGAATTACTACGATTCTTGTTATTCTCGCATGTTTCTGTCGGGCCATGGTGTCCTTAGTGTAAATCCGGAAATGCGTCTAAACTTTAGAAATTAATATTCCATTGATTTTCAAGAATATTTTCTGTAAACAATGAACCATTCCCAAAACAGATTTTGCATTAAGAACAAGATTTTACGTGTTGTGTATATTAATTATTACATGAGCAATAAGATATGAAAAAGAGTGATCTTAAAAGGAAGTTCTTCGAGAGGGGTGCTACTGCCCTCAAGAACATATCTGCTATTGAGCAGGAATGTTATTGTTGTCCCATTTGCAGTAATTTGTATCTGCCTGAAGCTCTAGATGTAGATTTACTCACACTTGAACATGCTCCACCGCAAAAAGTAGGAGGGAAGCCTTTAGCGCTAACGTGTAAGAAGTGTAATTCGGTAGCAGGATACTCAGTCGATTTTGCAGTCTTTCAACGACAGAAATTAATTGATTTCACTGAGGCGGTTATGGGACAAAGACGAAACTTCAAGGGCGAAGCAAGTTTCTTAATTGGAGGAGAAACGCTTAATATAAACTTCGAAAAGGAGGAAGGTAGACCATCAATAAAGCCGGTGAGAAAGATTAATGATCCCAAGAAGCTCAAGGCATATGAAGACTACATGAACTATCTTCATAAGGCTGGCGAATGGGATGAAATGAAATTCACGATCACGCCTAAAGCAGCATATCATGTTAAGTACAGTAAGATTGGAGATCTGAAAACCGCTTTCATTATCTGCTTTGCCTTTTTCGGTTATCGCTTTGCATTGGACGAAAGGCTTTCAGCTGTTCGTGAACAGATTGTGAATTATAAGAAGGATATCATTGATTATTACTGGCTTCCTTCCGATCCCCAAATTACTCAAAAAAATTTCATATGTTTGACCGAAAAGCCCGTTACTGCACTTGCAGTAAAGCTCGACCATTCAATTATTATACTTCCTTGGATAGAGGGGCCAGAGAACCTTTATAAATATCTTGAAAGTAATTATGGTTCCCCAAAAACATTTAATATTCAAGGGCGTTGCTACAATTGGCCCGGGACTCTTGAAATGAGATTGGATTTTGCATCAGCATATAACAAACACGTATAGCCAATCGCCGAAAAGTCCGGCTCTTAGAGTTCCTAGGACATAACACCGATGCTGTTATTTTTTCAATTCATTAAACTCTAATAAGCTTATAATTTGCGCATCTTTCCCTTTTAAAATGTTTGCCTGCATTTTATCCAATTTAACAGGACCGACAACATTATCACCGGTTATTAAAAAATTGGTGCTATTACTAACATTACTATCAACATCAGCGCCAAGATCTTTCAACTCCTTTGCAATTCTTTCTTTATCGCTTTTATCAAAACCAGAAATAACAACTTTTTTCTTATAGAAGGGGTTGGTTTTATTTTTAGCCTTTTCAAAGTCTGGCTTTAAAACGTCTCCAGTTAAATGACTGGGGTAGTTAATGTTATTGTTTAAAGTTGTTTCCTCATTTTTTACCCTCTGAAGTTCGTTAAAAGGTAAATCGCTTTTCAAATATTTGGAATACAAAATCCCACAACCAATAGCATCAGATAACGCTTCGTGATGAGATAACTCAATTTTACAAGCCTTACAAGCAACAGCTAATCCGCATTCACATATCTTTTGAGTACATTCCCACTTAATATTTAAAGAAGCCTCAATGTTATTTAGAATAATAGCTTGTTCCAAGCATACTTTGTCGGTATGAAAAGCGCCATGCGCAACAACTGTATTGTTATTTAGTCTTTTATAAATTTCTGGAAATATTTCCACAAAGGAAGGAGCGTTTTCTGTTAAACGAGAATGTATATTATGTACAAAAGTATTGCGCAATTCATATTCATTTTTGGGAGGCTGAACTAACGAATTAAACTTGTCAATTATTTCGCCGTCCTTAAATGACACAATAGCGACAGAACAAATTGTTCCTTTTTCACGAGTCGCATATTCAAAATCAACCGCTACAAAGTCAGGATTTGATTTCATAATCTTTCCCAATTACATTATTTGTTTTGATATAAAGTTTAAGGTACTCTAATCCTTCCTTTATGCATTGCAATACTTTTCAACGTCTCCTGTATAGATGATTTTCATTCCAGTTTTAGAACAGATAATTTCCCGCTCTAAGGATAAATCTATATTTAAGTCTTCTCCCCTCAATCCTTGCCATTCCGCTAGGTAATTGAGAGTTCCATATTTTTCAGCTATCTTTAATCGCTTCTCAACACCACCTTTCCATACCAATACAGGAAGTTCCCCATTTTCTGCACGTTTTGCTAACTCTGGTTCTTTCTCCCGTAATTCCCTTCCGAGTTCCCAGCAACCGATCAAACCTCTATCATCACCTTTCCAGTATTCCTCCCAAGTTAATCCCTTTCTGATAGGTTCTTTGTAAGATCTATAAACCCGTTGACTCATAAGAGTTTCCCCATGTTACCTTTAAACAATATTTATATGTATCTTCACTACTTTCCCAACGTTTTAATGAACTGATGACGTAAGTTACAGAAAACAATGAGAATAAGCAATTAAAAATTATTTATCGGGAGAGTTCAGGGAACATAACACTTCATTATGGTAGCGGGCGGAGGGAATGAGAAAATTTCCCTCTACGCAGAATATCCGAATCCTATTCCACCTCTCATTAATATAGAATCAGAGAATCTCTTTAACTCTGCCCACAATCCCGCCTTCCAGGCGCACCTTGATGCCGTGCAGATGGGTGGCTGACTTCGTGAGAATGTCTCGCACGACGCCTTCTGTAAGCGTGCCTGTGCGTTGGTCCTGCTTCTGCACAACCTTGACATGTGAACCCACTCTGATATCAGCGCGGTTATTTCCAAACATGGAATCTGTCCTTGAAAAATATATTGCGATTACCTATCACGGTTGATTAAATAATCAAATTCATCCTTTTTATTTAAAGAGCGCACGCAAAGTTTAATTTTCATTATCAGCGAGTGTCAATCCCCATTCGCTGCGCTTCGGGGATCATTCCACTTGCGCTTCGAGCTTCACTTTGTTCGCTCTCCAACGTCGTTACACTCCTGATAAATTATAATGTACTCATTATCCCGCTTCGCTGCGCTTCGGGGATCATTCCACTTGCGCTTCGAGCATCACTTTGTTCGCTCTCAACGAGTCTCACTATCATTCTGTCAATCTTCGACAAAGGCAGTTTTTTAAAATCGGCTTTTGATGCCCAGCGCCAGTTTTGGCAGCCGAGCGGTTTGGGGGTGCCTTTGAGCAGACGGCATTCGTAGGCGTGAAGGGTTACGCGGAAATGCGAGTAGGTATGATTGACCGATGCCAGATGTTTCCCCGATCGTATGGAAATGCCGAGTTCTTCTTTAACATTACGGTTCAAACTATTTTCCATGTCTTCACCCGTTTCAACAAAACCGCCGGGCAGTTTCCACAACGAGGCCAGCAGGCCGGATGCCGGGCGCTGAACCATCAGTAACATATTCTTTGAATTCCGGATGACGGCGGCAACCGCCTGCCGATGCGGGATTATCGAAACTTTCTTTGTTATCGGCAGAACGTTTTGTAAATCGTGACGTCGCGCCTGGCATAGATTGCCTATAGGACAATGGGCACAATCCGGATTCTTTGGTTTACAGATCGTTGCGCCCAGATCCATCAGGGCCTGGTTGAAATCACCCGAATGTTTGAGGGGAATCAGCGAAGCGGCAAGCTTCTGCAATAGCTTTTGTTCCCGCGCGTCGTCCACAGGTTTGCGGATGGCAAAAAGTCGGCATAAAATCCGGCGGACATTGCCGTCAACAGCGGGAACAGCCTGTCCATAAGCAATGCTTAAGATCGCTCCGGCTGTGTAAAGGCCTACGCCGGGGAGAGTTTTTATTTCTTCCAGATTATCTGGGATTTTTCCGCCGAACTTTTCCACAATCTCTTTAGCGGCAGCATGAATATTTCTCGCTCGAGAATAGTAACCCAGATTTTCCCAGGTTTTGAGCACGTCCTGCAAGGGAGCGCGGGCGAGCAAGGAAACAGTGGGAAACGTTTTCAGAAAACGATGATAGTAAGGAATCACCGTATCAACCTGGGTTTGCTGGAGCATGATTTCCGAAATCCAGATACGGTATGGATCGTCGGTTTTACGCCAGGGAAGGGAGCGTTGATTACGCCTGTACCAGGCCACGAGTTTGCGGTTTAAAAGATTTTTTATTTTATCGGTGTCCTTCATCATTGCGATTTTAAAAAAAGCGGTTGGAAAACTTGTTCCAACCGCCGATGTGTTATCAGAGAAAGAGGATGAGATGCGTGAGACGTATAATAATTATATTTTGCCTTTATCACGTATTTTAACGTGACACTCCCCGCATTTCGCCTTAATTTCACCCAACTTCGCTTTTACAGTTTGAACATCACCTTTGGCAGCCGCTTTTGATAGTTCTTTCGCCAGTGCGGCTAAATCCATCGTTATTTTCTTAGCCAAAGGATTGTCCAGTTTTCCGGCCGTCTTGCCTGTCTCTGCGGCCATTTCATCGGCATCTTTAATGATAGCCTTGAAATTTTTCGCTTCAAGATTTTGGTCCATGGCTGTCAACGAAGCCGCGCGGGCCTGCATGATCTTCTGGACAGGGCGTAGCTCCTGTTTTTTATCCTCAGCGGCGTAAGCTGAAACTGCGGTGATAAAAATTGCGATAGAAAGAAGCATCATTAATTTTTTCATAAGCATCCTCCTTGAATCAATTTTTTTGACTTATAACATATAAGGCGAAATCAAATCTATTGATATTATTTAATCATACCTTTTTGTCTTGACTTATTCATAGGCAATCTTTACAGTTTTTGCCAGATAACACAGGAAGGAGATTAAAATGGCAAACGATTTAAAAGCGGTTATTGAAACCAGTAAGGGAACAATTAATTTAACACTTTTTGCGGATCAAACACCGGTTACCGTCGGGAACTTTATCAATCTGGCACGACGCGGTTATTATAATGGCTTGAAGTTTCACCGGGTGATTCCGGATTTCATGATTCAGGGCGGATGTCCTTTCGGCGACGGCCGCGGCGGACCCGGCTACAGATTTCAGGATGAATTCGTCAAAGAATTGCGGCACAGCAAGCCCGGCATTTTTTCGATGGCCAACGCCGGACCGCAAACCAACGGCAGTCAGTTTTTTATTACCCATGTGCCAACTCCGTGGCTGGACGGCAAACACACGGTATTCGGCGAAGTGGTCAGCGACGCCGACCAGAAAGTGGTCAATCAAATTGCTCAGGGCGATAAAATTGTTTCCGTAACCATTGAAGGTGACTTTACGGAGCTGATGGAGAAAATAAAACCGATGATAGAAAAGTGGAATGCTGTCCTGGATGAAAATTTCCCAAAACTTTTAAAAATTTAGATTTATAAAAACATTAATAAACTATGGGGTGGAGTCATCGTGAGAAATGTAGTCACAACGCCTGAAAGCATGGTGGAAAAAGACGGGAAAATTAACTTCGGAACATTTCGCGCGCCTTTTACCAACGCCAATATTCTTGATGTGCCGTTTAACGAGTCGCGCAAAGCTTCCTCCTGGTGGAAGAGCTTCCGCCTGAAGGAATGGCAGCATTTCGGCGTCATTACGCCATCGCATTATTTCGGCATGGTCATCTTTGACGCCAAATTTATGGGCGTTTCCTTTTTCTATGCGTATGACAGGAAAGAAAACAAACGCTTTGAACACAGTGTACAACTGCCGGGAAGATCTTCGCGCGTCGCTGCGCAGGTCTATGATGATTTTTGCGAATTCAAAAAGAGCGGCTATTATCTGCGTTTTGAAAACAAGCTTAAAGACGGGTTTCATAAAATTATCGTGGATATCAAGGGCGTGAAAAATATTCCTGCGGTTCAAGGCGAGATAACCGTATTCGAAGATTTAAAAAGCATTGAGCCGCTGGTTCAGGTCTCTCCGGTTACGCCATTCCGGCCTTTTTACACACACAAATTCGCCGCGCCTGCCGGGGGAGAACTCCTCCTGGGCTCGCAAAGAGTTGTCATCAACAAAAAGGAAGATATCGCTTTGATGGATGAACAGAAAACCTACTATCCGTATGTCAGTTTCTGGAAGTGGGCGACGGCCGCCGGGTACAACGAATACGGGGAATTGATGGCCTTCAATCTCTGCCAGAACATGATTGCCGATGACGAAGATTACAATGAAAACTGCATGTGGGTGGACGGCAAAATATACTGTTTGAAAGCGGCGCGCTTTAAATTTGATGAAAAAAACGTCCTGCATCAGTGGGAAGTCAGGACGAATGATGGCTTCATGGAATTACTGTTTGCCCCGTCAGGGGAACGGGCCGAGAAAATCAGCGTCGGGCTGATCGGATCCGATTTTCACCAGCCGTTCGGCATGTACAACGGTCGGTTCAAAGACGAGAACAACAGAATATATCCGCTGACCAATCTGTTCGGACTGGCCGAGCATCACGTGACAAGATACTAATGGTTCGCGACCCAGGTTGCGATGTATTCAAGTTTTTTAGCCATGCCCCCCGAACGGGGATCATTTACTCTCCAGATGCCCTGCAAGCCTTCTTCTTCTGCCGTCAGTGCGAAATGACACATGGCGATGCCGATATCCACGCGCTGTAAATCCGATTTCATGAAGGATAATTGTTTCAGGCCGGGTACGCGCTTGATGTAAAAATGAAACAGATTCGATTTGGGTTCCATAATGATTCGCCAGGGCTGAAAGTTATTGGCCGAAGGCGCAAGACGGACCATTTCGAGTGGTGTGGCGTAACGTCCGGCTTGTTCGATGGCAAGAGGGTTGTCGTCTTTATAAAACAATGAGCTCCAGGGTTTGCGATTATTCGCTCCGGCAGATGTTCGAATAACGGAATCCATGATCGAGAGTTTTGTAACGGCATGACCGACCGGCGTTACGGCAGGCAGGACTTCGTTGGGTTGTAAAGCGATCTTCTGCGCAAAGCCGCCGGTATTGAATGTTCCGCCCAGCCAGCAAGTGCCCAGTCCCAGATCGGTTGCCTTCAAAATGATTTTCTCCATGAGGTAGCCGAAGTCTTCCAGGTTGTGAGGTTTGTTTTCAACGGCGCCGACGACAAACCCTGCAGGATTTTTTATCATTCCATAGGTGATAAGACCCTTGAGGGATTCCTTGTCCTGTGCCGTTGCCGCGATCAAGATAAACCGCGATTTCGTTCCGAAGGGTCCTGTTGTGTTTTCCGAAAGAAATGCATTCAATGACGCCTCTTTTTCTTTTTCAATCGGTTGATCCGTGTAACTGCGAATGGATTTACGCTGTCGTATAATGTCCGTGATGCGTTTGTGGAAGAGCATTGCATTCTCCTTGTTTCCTGGAATGATTGTTTGTCACACCGGCATATCATGATCTGCCGATAACGTTTTCTCCCAACATTATTCCCGACCGTTCAATGTATCTGTAGGCTATCAGTGATATCGCGATCAGCAAAGCAAGCGTCAGCAGAAGTGACGCGACGTATCCTGCGATATCCGCCGGCATGATATCGTATATCCGGTGATAAACGGGAATGATGGTGAAAATGATGAGCGGATGGAAAAGATACATCGAATAACTGACCTTGCCCAGATAAGCAGTTTTGGCGTTGACCAGAAAACGGAACGGATTCAATGCCAGCCCCAGCACAAGCAATGAAAAACAGATGCCGTGCAGAATCGTCCTGCCCCAGAGTAAATTCTGCATACTTTCGGTAAGCAGGATGCTGTAAAACAGGGCAAAGGCCAGGATCGATATCGTTCCGTAGAGTTGTCGGGATTTCCGTGTCGTTTTGATCATGTAATCAAAAAACAGCCGATAAATTACAATGCCGCAGACGAACACCGGCAAGTGCTGGAGAAAACCGAAGCCCCAGGCGAAGCCGACGTCCTCCGTATTCAGGTATCCGACCGCTACGCCGTAGTTTTTTATAACATACGACCATCCCCACGCGATCAGAACGGATGCGATAAACAACGCCAGCGCTCCATGGAGATTGCGGATGTATTGGTGGATTGCCGGAAAAATCAGGTACAGCAGGGCAATAACACCGACCGTCCAACTGGCCCACACAAATCCGGTTATGCAGCATGGCGCCAGATTAAACAAAAGCGAGGCGTTGATCAGAATTTCCCATACCGGATGCAGTACATTAAAGACAACAGCATCGCGAATCCAATAGATCACCATCAAAATATAAAACAAAGGCGCGATTCGGAAAAAACGCCGGATGTAAAAATTTCGCAGAAGCCGTTTCTCTTTCGAACGCTGATCCATGGCATAGGAGAGGGAGAACGCGCTCAAGACAAAAAAGAGGCTGACGCCGGCATCGCCGCCGTTGATTAGAAACGGGGCAATCCATGCGGGAATTGCGAGATTAGGTTGAGGAATCAGGATCAGGTGACTGATGATCACATAGATGATTGCAAAGCAGCGCAGGGAATCCAGAAAGTCAAGGCGTACATAAGGCTCCGTTGTAGAATGGTTTGACATGAAACGCTCCGGATGTGCAGGGCGCATTTGCCGAATAACCCAAAGGTTGCAACATACGCCGTTAACGTTATGGCGGATTGTTTGTGAAACAATCCCCGGTCTATTCTTTTCGTACCGTCTTCATGTGATCGATGCGCTTCTGGATGAGCGCGTCGGTGCCGATGTCTTCACGATAAGCAACAGGACCTTTGACGGCTTTAACGCCTTCCTCGGCAATTTTGCGGGCATCCGCCAGATTATCGGCAATTCCGACAACACCAATGGCGCGTGAAGAGCTCAAATACAAGCCGTCATCCTTCTGATCCACGGATGAATAATATAGCCTGGCTTGCCCCACATTCCCCACTTCAATTTTCGCCCTGGATGAGGCGGCATCGGGATGGTCGGCGGGCAGGCCGTAGCCCTTCGGCACAACATACTTGCAGACCGTGGCTTTTCTGTCGAACTCAATTTTTATCTGATCCAGCGTTCCGGCAATGATGTGCCGGCAAACATCCACAAAATCGGTTTTGAGAAGCGGCAGAATATTCATGGCTTCGGGATCGCCGAAACGTGCGTTGTATTCCAAAAGTTTCACGCCGTCTTTTGTGGCGATGAATCCTCCGTACATAATGCCTTTGTAGGGGCTGCCCGTTTCTTTCAAAAGTGCCGCCGCGACCTGGCGGGTGATTTCCAGCCCGTCCTGCAGATCCTGCGGTTTCAGAAAAGGCATGGAATGATCGGCCAGTGAATACGACCCCATGCCGCCGGTGTTGGGTCCCTTATCGCCGTCGAATCTTCTTTTATGATCCTGCACCAGCGGCGTGGCAACGACATTTTTTCCGTCGCACAGGCATTGCAGCGAAAATTCTTCCCCGTCGAATTTTTCTTCCACCACCAGGGAAGCGCCTCCGGCCAGTATCTGTTCGCAAAGATTCAACGCTTGCTTCTTCGTTTCAAAATGATCTCCCTGAACCTGCACGCCTTTGCCGCCCGTCAGTCCGTCCGGTTTCAAAACGATACCTTCCAGTTGACTGAGAAAATCTTCGACGCCATCGAGCGTTTTAAATACTTTGAACTGCGGATTGCCGGGGATATTATATTTACTGACCAGATTCCGGGTAAAGGACTTGGACGTTTCCAGACGGGCCAGCGTTTTTGTCGGCCCTACAGCGGGAATGTTTATCGCAGCCAGAGCGTCCGCGACCCCGTTGTTCAGAGGGTCTTCCGGTCCGATCACGGCAAATTCTATTTTGTTTTCCGTGGCGAATTCGGTGATCGAATCAAGGTCAGCGTAAGAACCCAGCCTGGCTTTTTCTGAAAGAGACGCAATGCCCGGATTGTTGGATTTCATAAAAGCGAATAACCGGGGTTTTTGCGCGGAACGCGCGATGGCTTCCGCCAGTGCGTGCTCGCGGGCGCCGTTTCCGATGAGTAATATCTTGGGCATGGGAAAATCTCCTGATCGTTGTGTTGTGTGACTATATAAAAAGAATGCTGAATAATCAATAAAGAAGGCATGGTTTATTTTTTTTCTATAATCTGATAAATTGAAACCGTAAGCAACATCAACGAACATGAGAGGCGGGGAAATCCTTGGGCTGGAATTCTGATATTGTTGTTCTGATCATTTTATTCGGACTCTCCGGATTTTTTTCTTCGGCGGAGGCCGCTCTGCTTTCGCTGCGGGACTTGCATCTGCACAAGATGAAGCAGGATAACTATCCGTTTTTCAATTATGTCGTTAAATTGCTTTCCAATCAGCGCAGATTGCTGATTACGATCGTGACCAGCAACGAAGTGGTTAATGTCAGCATTTCCATTCTGGCGGCCTCTTTTTTCATCGGACTCTTCGGTTCCAGCGGTCAGTGGGTTTCCATCGTTTTCACGACGGTTGTTCTGCTTTTTGTCGGCGAAGCCATTCCCAAAACATTCGGCGTTACCTATCCGATGCAGATTTCTTCATTGGTTTCTCCGCTGCTGACGGCTATCTCACGCCTGGAATATCCAATCGTTTCAGCCCTGGAAAAGGTTTCCGGTCTTTTCCTGCTGCGTTACGGTTCAAACGACAAAGCCGAAGAGTCGGAAGTCCTGATGGAGGAGGAATTTAAAACGCTGATCGACGCCGGCAGTCTGGAAGGCGTCGTGGATGAAGCGCAGAAAGAATTAATCAATAAAATATTTGAACTGGGCGACAGGCCGGTGACGGATATCATGGTGCCCCGCGTGGATATGTTCTGCCTGCCCCTGGACATGCCGGTTGACGACATGATTCACTCCATCGCCGCGGCCCGGCAGGAACGTGTTCCCGTTTACCGGGAAGACCGGGATGATATTGCCGGCATTTTATTCGCGCGTGATCTGCTCAATAATATCTGGCGCGGAAAAACGCAAAGCAGCATTTTCAGCCTTCTGGCCAAACCGTATTTTGTTCCCGAACAGAAAACGGTGAATGGCCTGCTGCATGATTTTCAAAAAAAATTTTTACAAATTGCCATTGTGGTGGACGAATACGGGGGAGTTTCCGGCATGATTACGCTGGAGCATATCCTGGAGCATATTTTTGAAGAGCCGGATAGCGATGAAGACCTGGCTTGCGACGGATGCGAAAAACTCGATGAAAATTCGGTGATCGTTCCCGGAAATATGTCGGTTGAGCAGTGCAATAAACTTCTCGAAGCCGAATTGCCCGAGGATGAATTCGATACCATCGGCGGGCTGGTGCTTCATCTGTTCGGCAAGATGCCGCAGAAAGGCGAAGAAGTGCGTTCAGCCGGATATGTATTCTGCGTGAGTGACGTCGGCAAAACAAGAATATTGAAGGTTAGAATTACGAAAGAACCGGTTGAGGAACCCGAAGAGTCATGAGTGTATATTTAATCGTCGCGGCCGTATTATTCTGTCTGATGCTGGAAATGCTTTATTCCGGCGGCGAGGTGGCGCTTTTTGCTTCCGATATCAATAAACTGAAAAACCGCGCGCATCAGGGTTCGAAAGCCGCCAACCGGGCCGTTGAGCTCAAAGAAAAACCGGAGTGGTTTATTTCCACCGCGCTGGTCGGGACCAACCTCGCGATTATCATCGCTTCGACGCTGATTACAGGTCTTATGATATCGTTTTTCGGACAGGCCCGGGGCGAACAAATCGCTTTTCTGATTATGATACCGACGCTTTTTTTGATGATTATCGCCCGCAGCGTTTTTCTGTATTATGCGGAAACCATGGCGGTGCGGGTCGCTTATTTTATCCGTTTTTCATCGATCATTTTTTATCCGATTGCGTTTGTGATAGCGGCCGTTTCCCGAAGCACGGTGCATTTGTCGTCCGACAGCAAAAGCGGGCAAACCTCGCACATTACCAAGGAAGGACTGAAATACATTCTGGGTGAGAAAACCAAAGGCGGCGATATCCTGACCCGGGAAAAGGAAATGGTCAGCCGCGTCTTTGATTTTTCCGAACTGACGGCGATGAAAATCATGGTTCCGGTTTCAGCCCTGACGGCACTGCCGGCTTCGATGAAAATTTCAGAGGCGATAGGCGTTGTGGCCGACAAAAAATACATGCGCATTCCCGTTTATGAAGATACGGTTTACAACATCGTCGGCATTCTGCACTACTTCGATCTTTTTGAAATGCTCCTTAAAGACAGGCAGAAAGGGGAAGGTGTCGGCGAAGCGACGGTTGCATCCTGCATGCGTAAGGATGTCTTTTATGTTCCGGAAACAAAAAAGGTCAGCGAACTGCTCGCGGCAATGCAGAAAAAAGACGAGCAGATGGCCGTGGTCGTTGATGAATACGGCGGCGCGACCGGCGTGGTCACCATAGAGGATATTGGCGAAGAAATTGTCGGAACGATTGATGAGTATGTGGCGGGAGAAAAACTTTACAGACAAATTGCCCCCGGCCGATATCTGGTATCGGGACGTCTGGAGATGGGCACGTTGCGGCAATTGACAAACGTCAAACTTCCCGAAGGCAACTATGAAACGGTCGGCGGTTTCCTGATGCAGCAGATGGGCAGGATTCCCCGGCGCAAAGAGCATTATCAGTACGGCGGCATTACGTTTATCATCGAGAATGCAGATCAGAAATCGATTAAGGAAGTGATGATTGTAGCGCCGTATATTCAGGAAATGAATAAATAATGAAGGGAACGTTAATCAGGTGAACGAAGCGAAATTTTGTGCGTTGATATTGGCGGCGGGGAAGGGTACCCGCATGAAATCGGATAAGGCTAAGGTTCTTCATGAATTGAACGGAAAACCCCTGCTGCATTATTCCATCGAAGCGGCAAAAGCGGCTGGCGCGGAAAAGATTGTGGCGGTTATCGGCCATCAGGCGGAGAAAGTCAGAGAAACATTTGCCGTCAGCGGCTGTATTTTTGTCGAGCAGAATCCGCAGTTGGGAACGGGGCACGCTGTTTTACAGGCAAACCATGCGCTTTCTCATTATGATGGCCTTACCGTTATTCTTTGCGGCGACGTGCCGCTTTTAAAATCTTCAACCATCCAATCGCTGATTGATAATCATCTTGCCCACAGCGCGGTGGTTTCCGTGCTGACAACGGTTCCCCCTCCGCCGCATGCCTATGGCCGCATCGTCAAGGATGACCGGGGCAATGTGTTGAAAATAGTGGAGCACAAGGATGCCACGGATGAAGAGAAGAAAATCGGAGAAATCAACACCGGCATTTACTGTGTGGATACAAAATTTCTTTTTGACGCTTTGGGAAAAGTGACTAACAACAATCGACAGGGCGAATATTATCTGACGGATATTGTCGAGATCGCTGTCCGCGAAGGGAAAAAGGTCAAGTCGTTTATCGCGGATGATTACGTTGAGGTGATGGGAATCAACACGCTGGAAGAGCTCGCCCGCGCGGAGAAACACCTCCTTACATGATGGACCTCATTCAAACAGCCGCAAAAAAAAGAGCCTTGCTGGCGCCGCTCGCGGGAATTTCCAATCTCCCTTTCCGCTTACTGGCGCGTGAGCAGGGTTGCGCATTAGCCTACACAGAAATGATCAGTTCCAACGGTCTTATTCGCAAAACGGCCAAGACGTATGAGTATCTGAAAAGCTGTGCTGATGACCGTCCGCTGGGTGCGCAGATTTTCGGAGCCGATCCGGAAATTATGGCTGAAGCCGCCCGTATTGTTGAGGGTCACGGCGCCGATTTGATTGATATCAATATGGGCTGTCCGGTCAAAAAAGTGATCAAGGCCGGTGCCGGTGCAATTTTAATGAAAGATCCCGCCCTGGTTGCCCGGATAATCGAAGCAGTCAAAAAAGCCGTTAAAATTCCGGTTAGTGCAAAGATTCGTTCCGGATGGAATCGCTCTTCAATCAACGCAGTGGAAATCGCCCGGACGATTGAGGATTCCGGCGCCAATGCGATTACTGTGCATGCCCGCACAGCCGACCAGGGTTACAGCGGTCATGCCGATTGGAAAATAATCGCTTCCGTTAAAAAAGCCGTTAAAATTCAGGTGATTGGCAACGGTGATATCAGGCAGCCGCAGGACGCGGTCAATATGCTTGCTGAAACTGACTGCGACGCCGTAATGATCGGCCGCGGGGCATTAGGCAACCCATGGATTTTTAAAGGTGTTTCACAAATATTAGGCGGTGTGGACATAGACTGCCTGCCGTCGCTTAATCAACGTCTGGAAATGATTGAAAATCACTGGAAAATGGAATCCGAGTTGCTGGGAATCAAACTGGCCGGAAAGAGTTTTCGTAAACATATTCTTTGGTATACCAAGGGCTTAGACAATTCGCATAAATTCCGGGAACTGGCCGGAAAGATAAATAATGAACAGGAAATGATTGATAATTTAAAAAAATATTTCCAGTCTCTGGATGACTTGCGAGATTAAAATAATGACTTGACATTAAATCTATAAATTGGCATAAAATAAGGAAAAAGAAACTTATGGAAAATCATACTTTATTTAATGAAGGAAGGGTGAATTCTATCGTGGAACTGGAAAAATTTGCGAAACTGGAAGAGAAAATTAAAACTATAGTGAATGAAAAAGTTTCTTTAAAAAAACAAATTCAGACATTGGAGGATACATTAAAAGATAAAGAGGCGGAAATAGAGAAGTTAAATGGTAAAATAAAGGTATTGGATGAGGAAAGGAACAGCGTACGCGCAAGGGTGGATTCACTGCTTGATTTAATTGCAGATGTAGATGCAGCAAAATAAGCTTCCAGGGCGTGTGTTTTGAAAAACAGTTACAACATAACAATATTGGGCCAGGAACTTTCTGTGATAAGCGATTCGGAAGATGAGCAGGTGGCCGAAGTTGTTCAGTTTTTAAATAAAAAGGTTGATGAGATTTTACACTCCGGCAACGGTTTGAAAACATTGAACGTTGCCATCCTGGCAGCTTTAAACATTTCAGAGGAACTGTTGAGATTAAAAAAAGTTAACCATGAGCTTTGTGATCAACTGGAAAACAGAGCCGAAAAATTAATTCAACTTATTGAAGAAGCAAAGTAATAACTTGTTTTATCAGCCCCTGCGATGTGCGTGATTAACATTTGTTTTTGAGCCAACATTTTTGACCTTGGGACCTTATCCTTGATTGTGGTGTGCATGTCCGCTTTTTCCTGAGCTGGTCGGGAAGCAGAAAGCCTGAAACAACCAATACCGGTGCCCACTTTATAAAAAGGTTCAAAAAAAGTGATTAACACGGCATAGGCGGGGGTTTTTATGTCCCGCATCTTCATTTTCCGTCTTTAAAAAATAATCAATCATGGGTACGAATCCCGCTTTGCGGGATAACTAAATTAACGTCAGGGGAGTGATGAAATAGTCCCACTCAGCTTCGCACGTGGGATAATTTCCAATTCCGATATGTCGGAATTGGATAATTCGGCTAAAAAATTTCAATAAGCTTTGCTTTTGAAAATTTAGCCTCATGACAACTTACAGATATTACAGCACAGCGTTTGTAATATCTGAGTTTCATTAAAATTTAGGACGCATTACAAATTCTCGCGATTTTGTGTCCATGCAACAGGGTACAAACCGTGAGGTTTAAATATAGCTCTACCGGAGAAAAGTAATCTTCATGACAACGACGGTAATCGGGTCAGAAAATGGATTTCCCGGAGGGGCACCAAGGAGGTAACACGATATGTTTAATGCCAGTTTTTTATCAGTGCTGGTTTTGGTTGTAGCGGTTGTTTCGGGTATCATCATCGGCTTTATTTTAAAGCAATCCATTGCCGCCAAGGAAATCAGGTCGTCGAAAAATCTGATGGCGCGCATGGCGGAAGAGGCCAAAAAAGAAGCGGAAACCATTAAGAAGGAAGCGGTGCTTCAGGCCAAGGAAAATCTTCTGAAAATGAAGGCTGAATTTGATGGTGAAGCAAAGGAAAGAAGAAACGATTTCGAAGCGAGGGAAAAACGCATCCGGGCGAAAGAAGAAAATCTGGATAAAAAGACCGATGCGTTGTCGCAGAAAGAATCGTCCATTGAAGGCCGGGAAAAATCAATCAACAGTAAAGAGCAGTCGCTGGAAGACAAGCGCCGCAGGCTCGACGCCGCCATACATGAGCAGCAGGAAAAGCTGGAAAAGATTGCCGGCATTTCCACGGAAGAGGCGAAGCAATTATTGATTCAGTCCATGGAAGGGGAAGCCAAACAGGATGCGGCAGCTCTTGTCCGGAAGATTGAGGACGAAGCCAAGCTGACGGCGGACAAGAAAGCTCAGGAAATTATTTCTTACGCGATTCAGCGATATGCCGGAGACGTGGTGGCGGAAAAAACGGTCTCCGCGGTCAGTCTGCCCAGCGAGGAAATGAAAGGACGCATCATCGGTCGCGAAGGTCGGAACATTCGCGCGATTGAAGCAGCCACGGGAATCGATTTGATTATCGATGATACGCCGGAAGCGGTGGTGTTGTCGAGCTTCGATCCGGTTCGCCGGGAAGTGGCGAGAATATCGCTGGAGCGTCTGATTCAGGACGGGCGTATTCATCCCGGCCGCATCGAAGAAATTGTTAAAAAGGTCAGAACGGAAGTCGAACAGATCGTAAGAGAAACGGGAGAAAAAGCGTCTTTTGATGCCGGTGTTCATGATATTCATCCGGAGATCATCAATCTGCTTGGCTCTTTGAAATACCGCACCAGTTATTCTCAAAACGTTCTCCAGCATTCCATTGATGTCGCATATCTGACCGGCATTATGGCGTCGGAACTGAAAATGAATGTGCGGGAAGCGAGACGCGCCGGGCTTTTGCACGATATCGGCAAGGCGATAGATCATAAGGTCGAAGGAACGCACGCGGCGATCGGCGCCGATTACGCCAAACGCTTCGGTGAGCATCCCCGCATTGTGCAGGCGATAGCCACTCACCACGATGACGGCCGCAACAACACGCTGCTGGGTGTTCTGGTGCAGGCGGCGGACACCCTCTCGGCCGCAAGACCGGGCGCGCGCCGTGAAATGCTGGAAACCTACGTCAAGCGTCTGGAAGGTCTCGAAAAAATCGCCAATTCCTTTAATGGCGTTGATAAATGTTTCGCCATTCAGGCTGGCCGTGAAATACGCATTCTTGTGGAAAATGAAAAAATATCCGAGAATGACGCCACGATGCTGTGCAAAGATATTTGTAAGAAGATCGAAGCCGAACTGACATATCCGGGACAGATAAAAGTTACCGTCATCAGGGAAACGCGCGTTTCCGATTTCGCGAAATAATTTTTCAAACGCGGCGAGAGGAAAAGGAATCCATGAAAATATTGTTTATCGGCGATATCATTGGAAGCCCGGGAAGGATGGCGGTCAGAGAGCTTCTGCCCCCGTTAATTTCCAGGAAAAAAATTGACTTTGTCATCGCCAATTGTGAAAATGCCGCTGCCGGATTCGGTGTAACCCGGAAGAACGTAGAGGAGCTTTTCAGCTATAAGATTGACGTGCTGACCTCGGGCAACCATATCTGGAATAAAAAAGAAGTTTTGGAATTTATCGGAGATTTTGAAAGGCTCTTGAGGCCGGCCAATTATCCGGCTGCGGCTCCGGGCGCGGGATCTGTGCTGATCCCTCTTAAAACCGGAGAATATGTGGGCGTGCTTAATGTGGCCGGACGGATTTTCATGCAGCCGATTGATTGTCCTTTTGCGGCGGCTAAAAATAAAGTCGCCGAATTGAGAGAAAAAACGAATATCATTATCGTGGATATTCATGCGGAAGCGACGTCCGAAAAGAAAGCGCTGGGCTGGTATCTGGACGGCGAAGTCTCCGCTGTCCTGGGCACTCATACCCATGTGCAGACGGCTGATGAAGAAGTGCTGCCGCAGGGAACGGCGTACATCAGTGACGCAGGTATGACAGGGCCTTTCGATTCCGTGATCGGCATTAAAAAAGAAATCATTATCGGGAAATTCTTAAATCAGATGCCCAACAAATTCGATCTGGCCAAAGACGATATCCGGATGCAGGGCGTGATCGTGAATGTCGACACGGCCAGCGGCAAGGCTAGTTCCATTGAAAGAATCAGTATCAAGCTGAAAGATTCATAAGAGGCAAATTTGATGAAAAGCGCCTATGAAATTTTGAAAGAAAGAGGTTTCATCGAACAGGTGACCGATGAAACGTTGATTAAAGAACTTTTCGCAAAAGGACCGGTAACCTGTTACATCGGTTTCGATCCCACGGCGACCAGTCTGCATATCGGTTCCCTGGTGCCGATCATGGCGCTGGCGCACATGCAGAAAAACGGCAACAAGCCCATCGCACTGGTCGGCGGCGGTACGGGCCTGATCGGCGATCCCAGCGGAAAAACCGAAATGCGTCAGGTGCTTACCCGTGAACAAATCGACTATAATGCTCAGTGCCTGGGAAAACAGCTTTCCCAGTATCTCGATTTTTCGGATAACAGGGCGCTTCTTTTGAACAACGCCGATTGGCTGACAAAAATAAACTACATCGAATTTTTAAGGGATATCGGTCGTCATTTCAGCGTCAACCGGATGCTGGCTGCGGAAAGCTATAAAATCCGAATGGAAAAAGGCCTTAATTTCATTGAGTTTAATTATATGATTCTTCAGGCTTATGACTTTTTCTATCTGTTCCAGAACCATGGTTGCGCATTGCAGATGGGCGGCAACGACCAGTGGGGCAATATGCTGGCCGGTACGGAACTCATCCGCAAAGTTGCCGCCAAGGACGCTCACGCCGTAACGTTTCCGCTGATCACCACATCGCTGGGCCAGAAAATGGGGAAAACGGAAAAAGGGACCATCTGGCTGGACGGCAGCCTGACCAAACCTTATGAATATTATCAGTACTGGGTTAATTGCGACGATGCCGATCTGGAAAGATTTCTTAAATTCTTTACCTTCCTGCCGCTGGAAGAAATCGGCATTGTGAAAAATTTAAAGGATGCCCAACTGAATATGGCGAAAGCGGTCCTGGCCTTTGAAGCGACAAAGATCACCCACGGGGCGAAAGCCGCTGAAGATGCCTGGCGCGCGTCAGCGGAGGCATTTCATTCCCGTCCGGTGGATGCGGCGTTGTTTCCGTCCAGTGCGATTCCCCGCGAAGCGGCAGCCAGCGATACATCAGCCATTCCCCGCCATAAAATATCCCGTAAGGAACTGGAGGCAGGTGTCCAGATTTGCGCGACCTGTGCCAAATCGGGATTAACCAGTTCTATTTCCGAAACCAAACGTCTGATCGAGCAGGGCGGAATTTACATCAATGACCGGCAGGTAAAATCCATTGATGAAAAATTAACGATTGCCGATTTCGGTGACGGTAAAGAAGTACGTGTGAGAAAAGGGAAGAAGAAATATCTGATTATCGAGATACAAGATTAAGAGGGCTGTTGACCGGGTGCGCATCCCAGCAAGGGAGTGCAATGATAAAAGATAATATTCCTTGCCGGTAAAAGCCGAAGGCTTTTACAAAACGCCCATACCCTAAAGGGCACTATGGTCTGCGGCGTTTCTTTCGCCCTTCGTTGTTGCGGCGTATAAAAGATACGCCTCACGCCTGAGGACTCAGGGGCCTTGCATCTGAACATTTTTGAACAGCCCCCCCGAAAAAGGATTACTTAATCAATATCTGGTCTTGTTTTTTTAGCGTAATCAACCCTTTCCCCTTGAAGTATAATTAAAATGCAAAAAAAAATTGAGAGAAAAAAGAAGCCTTTTCATTTCCGGCGTGCAAACGCCCAAAGAAAATCAAAAATAAAAGAGCATATATCTTATTTCAAACCCGAAATTGCCTCTTCACTGAAAAATGTTTTAACGAGAATCGGTAAACCGAAGACCTCTCCGTTTGTGCCCGACGATTTTCAACTGAATGCGCTCGAAGCGATAAAGAGGACGGATTGTCTGGTGATCGCCCCGACCGGTTCGGGCAAGACCTGGATCGCGCGCGAAGCGATTTTATCCGTCATGGAAAAAGGCGGACGCGCCTGGTACGCCTCGCCGCTGAAGGCGCTTTCCAACTCCAAATGGATCGAGTTTGGTCTGCATTTCGACCCGGAGAACGTGGGCATCATCACCGGCGACACCAAGGAGAACACCGAAGCGCCGATCATTGTCGGCACAACGGAAATTCTGCGCAATCAGCTCTACGATTCCATGCATCAGGGGAAAGACTTAGACTGCGATCTGGTTATTCTGGATGAAGCGCATTTTCTGGGCGACGCCGATCGCGGCGTAGTCTGGGAAGAAATTATGATTTATCTTCCGACACGGATTAATCTGCTGCTGTTGTCGGCAACTATCGGCAACGGTGAAGAAATTGCCTGCTGGCTGGAATCCATCCGCAGAAAAACCTGCATGGTGATTACGGAGGAAAAACGTCCCGTGCCCCTGTATCCTCTTTTTCTGCATCCATCCGGTTGTTTGCATCCTTTTCTGGACGGCAAAAAAGTTTCAATGCCTGTCGCCGATTTTATCCGGAGAACCGGCGAGAAAAGATTACGCGGCGGCTCAATGCCTGATTACATCGGCATTATCAGGATTCTGGAGCGATTCAATCTTCTGCCGGCAATATTTTTTCTGAAATCACGTGCGGAATGCGACGCGGCTCTCACGGCGCGGGGAACACTTTCATCTCCGGAAAATTCCGTGGGATTTGATGATGCTCTCTATGACCTGCTGGATCGCTTCCCGTCGCTGAATAATCATCGGCAGCTAAAAGCGTTACGCTCCCGGGGACTTGCCGCTCATCACGGCGGACAGTTGCCGGCCTGGAAAATGCTGGTGGAAGAAATGATGAACAGGGGGCATCTGCGCGTGATCTTTGCCACATCCA
The DNA here is from genome assembly GCA_035350895.1 of Smithella sp. Classification (GTDB taxonomy): domain Bacteria; phylum Desulfobacterota; class Syntrophia; order Syntrophales; family Smithellaceae; genus Smithella. The sequence goes on from DAOPVC010000010.1 coordinate 39,357, forward strand.
CCATCGCCGCTGGCGTGAATTTTCCGGCCAGAACCATCGTCCTTTTCAATTCGGATTTATTCAACGGCAATGATTTCGATCCGCTGACGGCTACGGAATTCCGCCAGATGACGGGACGGGCGGGACGACGCGGACAGGACAATATCGGTTTTATGTTGACAATCCCCGGAAAATTTATGGATTTAAATCATGTCCGGCGCCTGCTGTTTCAAAAACCAGAAGAAATATTCAGCCGGCTGAAAAATGATTTCGCGATGGTTTTAAATCTGCTTCTGTCGCAGACACCGGAGGACATACGTAAAATATTCGAGAGGTCGTTTGCGGCTTATCAGCAGAATATCCGGCAGCACGGCGCGGATTTTTCCGCCGCAAAATCGCTCTGGAAAGATTTTTCGCGGCATTTGAAATTCCTGCAAAAGGAAGGGTTTGTAGATGAAACCGGAACGCTGACCAACGACGGACGCTGGGCTTCCAAACTGCGTCTGGATTATCCGCTGCTGGTGGCGCAGTGTCTGCGCGAGGATGCTTTCCCGGAAGAGAACGAAAAAATGATGGCCGCCGTTGTCGCGTACTTCGCCTATGATCGCGATGACGATATAAAACTGGCCGTTAAGGACGTGCCGCCGAAGCTGCTTTTATCTTTTAAGAAGGTTATCCTTGCGGTCAAACCGCTGATGCATCGTCTGGAGACGGCAGAGTTTCCTGTTGCGAAACTTCATGCGGCGGCCGGTGCAGCCATGTATTATTGGTCGCAGGGGCACAACTGGGATTCCGTCATCAACGCTACGGGAATCGCCGAAGGCGATATGGCGACGCTGGTTTTGCGTACGGCGGATAATCTGCGCCAGATTGCATCCCTTAAAGATAATTATCCCGAAATTGCCGAATGCGCGCGGAGAGCGAGAGAAACGATATTGCGCGAACCGGTCCTTTTCCTGTAATAGGCTAAGCGTATGGAAAGACTTTCAATCACGACTGATTTTGTTCCGGCGGGTGACCAGCCGCAGGCGATTGACAATCTGGTGAAAGGCCTGGAAAAGAGCAGGGAGCATCAGGTGCTTTTAGGTGTTACGGGTTCCGGTAAAACTTTTACCATTGCCAATGTCATCGAGCGCGTTCAGCGTCCGGCGCTGATTATCGCCCATAACAAAACGCTGGCGGCGCAATTATACGAAGAGTTCAAAGGGCTCTTCCCGGAAAACGCCGTGGAATATTTTGTCAGTTACTACGATTACTACCAGCCGGAAGCGTATCTGCCGGTTACCGATACCTATATTGAAAAAGATTCCGCCATTAATGAAGAGATCGACAAACTACGCCATGCCGCGACGCACGCCCTTTTGACGCGGCGCGATGTCATCATCGTCGCCAGTGTGTCCTGCATTTACGGTTTGGGTTCTCCGGATGCCTATATGGGAATGATCGTTCAACTGGAAACAGGGAAAGAGTTCCCGCGCGATGAACTTCTCAAAAGACTGGTGGAAATTCAGTATGAAAGAAATGATATCGACTTTCATCGCGGAACGTTTCGCGTGCGCGGCGACATCGTGGAAATCTTTCCGCCTTATGAAGACGAACAGGCGTTGCGGGTGGAATTTTTCGGCGACACGATTGAATCCATGTCGCTGATTGATCCTTTGCGAAGCAGGAAAATCAATTCGGTCGGCAGAACAGCTGTATATCCCGGCAGTCACTATGTTTCTTCACGTGAAAATCTTCAGAGAGCGATCACCGATATTCGTGCGGAACTGGCGGCCACTCTGGCTGAATACAAAGAACAAAATCGGCTGCTGGAGGCGCAAAGACTCGAACAGCGCACCAACTTCGATCTGGAGATGATGGAGGAGATGGGCTATTGCCAGGGCATAGAAAATTATTCCCGTCATTTGACGGGGCGCAAACCCGGCGAACCGCCGCCAACCCTGATGGAATATCTGCCGGAGGATGCGCTGATCATCGTTGATGAGAGCCATGCGACGCTGCCGCAGCTGGCCGGCATGTATCGCGGCGACAGGTCCCGCAAGGAAACGCTGGTCAAGTACGGATTCCGACTGCCTTCGGCGCTGGATAACCGGCCGCTGCGTTTTGACGAATATGAAGCGCTGACCAATCAGAGAATCTACATTTCGGCAACGCCCGCGCAGTATGAAATGGCCAAAACAAAAGGTGTCCGTGTCGAGCAGATCATCCGTCCCACCGGACTGATGGACCCGGAAATCGAAGTCAAACCCGCCCAACATCAGGTTGACGATTTGCTGGCGGAAATCAGAGAGAGAATAGAAAAAAATGAACGCGTGCTGGTGACGACGCTGACCAAGCGCATGGCGGAAAATCTGACGGATTATTACGCCGGTCTGGATATCAAAGTGCGCTATCTGCATTCCGATGTGCATACGCTGGAACGCGTGGAAATCATCCGGGATTTGCGTCTGGGTGCATTCGATGTCCTGGTCGGCGTGAATCTGTTGCGGGAGGGACTGGATATTCCCGAAGTATCACTGGTGGCCATTCTGGATGCGGATAAGGAAGGATTCCTGAGGTCGGAACGCTCCCTGATTCAAACCAGCGGACGCGCGGCGCGCAATGTCGCCGGGAAGGTCATCATGTATGCCGATAAAATCACCAAATCCATTCAGGCCTGTCTGGATGAAACCAAACGGCGTCGGATTCTTCAGCAGAAATATAACGAAGAGAACAACATCACTCCGGAATCGATTAAAAAATCCATCAGCAATGTTCTGGGTTCTATTTATGAAGCGGATTATATGACCGTGCCCACCGGCGTCAAAGAGAAAATTGCGCCGCTCAAAGAAGAAGATTTGCCGGCATTGATCGCCCAACGGACCAGGGAAATGAAGCAGGCGGCGAAAAACATGGAATTCGAACATGCCGCCGAACTGCGCGATGAAATCAAGGAATTAAATAAAATTCTGCTGGAAATGGGTTAACCGATCAGGATAAATAGTTTATCCTGATAAATTAAATCAAAAATTTATTGAAATAATGGTAAAATCAAAAAGGTTATTACAAAAGAAATAAAAGGGGCTTGCAATGAAATCCATCAGACCGATCATTTTTTTATCGTTGATAGTTGTGCTTTTGCTTACCGGTTGTGAAAAAGGTTCATCCGATTGGGTCAAGTACCATGAAGATCACGACGGAAACGTTTATCTATATGATAAGCATAAGGTACAAGCAGACGCTGCAAATAATACGGTCGAGGTTTGGGCAAAACAAATCTATTCCGACACGGGCAGAACGATAGAATTGCAGTCCAGAATCAAGGATGGATTGTCCATAGAAGGATATGACAAGCTTGCGCACAAAATATGCCGGTATGAGATCGATTGCGGGAAGAAGGGTATAACAATATTATCCATAGGCCATTTTGACAGAGACGGGAAATCCCTGTATTTCGGTGTCGATAAGGGTGAAAAAAAAATGTTTGACATAAAACCTGATTCGACGGCGGCCGCGCTTCAAAAGGAAGTTTGTTTGAAATAAGAATGCGCATGTTGTAAAATATTCAAATAAAAGACGGTCGGTGATTATCCCGACGCAGACATTGGAATGAATGAGTTATAAAACATTTAAGGGGATTTTTTGTGAATAAAGTAGTGGCGAGATTGGCGGACGGAAGAATGATTAAAGGCACAACGGCCGACTTTTTCCCGGGGAAAGAAGTATTTCATGTGAGTGAAGCAAATACTCCACCCGGAACCAAGCCTCTGGAAATCTTTACCAAAGACATGAAGGCGTTGTTCTTTGTGAAGGATTTGGCCGGCAATCCGACGCATGTTAAAACCAATGAATTTAATTTGTCGCAACCCGTGGCCGGACGTAAGATCAAAGTCGTATTCAAGGATGGGGAAGTGCTTGCCGGAACCACAACAGGATATCAGCCCGGACGCCCCGGCTTTTTTATTGTCCCGGCGGATAGCGGTTCCAACAACGAACGCTGCTATGTCGTTACGGCAGCCACGAAAGAGATCAGCTTTCTCTGAAGGCAATGACGAGCGGTGAACAATAAAAAATAAACATGGATGAAAGTGAACAAAAATGTCGGCAATGCAGAAGCAAAAGAAACGGGATATCGAAAAAAAATATACGGACAAGGAATTTGTGTCGAAATTAAGGAGGCTTGCCGACTGTATCGAAAACGGCAATGCCTTCCGGATACAGATTGCCGGAGAAAAAATAACCATCCCGCCGGATGCCGTCATCAACATCGAACATGAACGCGGCTCTTCGGAAGAGGAAGTGGAATTTCAGATTAAATGGAAACTGAACCGGTCATGATTTGACGTTGTCTTTCCCACCTTTCCCCCTATAACAAAAATGCTTCGATAAAAGCAATGAATCGGTCACATGAAAAACAGGAGAACGCACAATCATGCTGGACTATATCTATAATGGATCCCTGGACTGGAATACGATGTTTGTTGTGGAGGAACTTGACAGCCTTGATGCGCAGAAAACGGGGATGGCGGCTTGTCTTGCCCGGGACAGCTATTATAACGATCTCCGTTACGCGGAAACGCTGTTGACACTCGGTTTCTCCGATGTCCAGCTTTTTTACCACAACCATTTGCAGGCGCTGATCGGATGCCGAGATATTCAGACCCCCGAAGGAGCTGCGGCGCTGGTTGTGATTGTGTTCCGGGGGTCGGATCAGATCCAGGACTGGCTTCAGAATCTGGATATTCGCATGACGCGTTTTCTGAATAAGGAAAATTTCCCCCATCTCAGCCGATTGAAAGTTCATAACGGCATTTTTGAAAATGTTCACGATTTTGAAGACAGGGCGGAACGCATTGCTTTTAAAGACGGCTCGCTGAAAGGCAACCTGCTGCAAATCCTGAAAGATGAACTTAAACGAAAACGGTGTTTTTTCTGGATCATCGGACATAGTCTGGGCGGCGCTATGGCAACGCTTTACGCCGCGCGGTTATGCGACTATTACAGTGTTTCCCGGCACAGAATTCTTTCCCATACATTCGGCGCTCCGCCCATCGGCAACCGGTATTTTGCGGCACGCTACGGACATGCTTCTTGTCTTCGGACCGGCAAAATCAGAAAGAAGAACGATTCCCTTGCCATATTCCGTTTTGTCAATACCGAAGATCCCATACCGGCCCCGAGGTTTGCGGATGAAAGCGCTGAGAAAGCGGAAAGCGGTTCGATTACTCAACTGCCGTATCGATTGCTGGGGTTCAAACACGTCGGAAGGGAAGTGAGATTTTCACCGCGCCAACTGCCGGGCTTTTATGAAAAGTATCAGCGATTCACGGGACGACGGTATAACAGTTCCCACTTTATGAAAGTGCATTTTATGGAAGCGTATATCACCGGGATCGATGTGTTAAATACACGCTGAATTATATTGCGCATGACGGATAATTTACCGTGATGCATTTTAAAAATGTTTTCTTCTGTTCGCAACATGCCGTCAACATTCAAAAATCAATTGACACATAAAAACAACTCCCTTATATTGCAAAAGCCGTCAATGAATTATCAATCAGACAAATTTTAGTCGTCGCAACCGGTTTAAAGTAATGAAAAAACGAACTACTTGAAAAGGAGGACATTATGCCGTTTGAAATGATGAAAAAAGTTATGTTGACAGGAATCGGCCTTGCTCTGAAAACCCGTTCGGAAATGGAAACCGTAGCCAAAGACATCATCAAAAAAAGCAAGATGAGCGAAGCGGAAGGCAGAAAGTTTGTGGCCGATTTGACAAAGAAATACGAGCAGTCCAGACGGGACATGGAAAAAACAATTCAAAAGGGCATCGCCGACTACATGGCCGGCGCGGATATCGCCAGCAGGAAAGAGCTCAATGCCCTTAAGAAAGAGATCGGTAATCTGAAAAAAGCCCGTAAGAAATAAGTCCGGGTAACCCGGATCTGCTGTCCGTTCAAACGGCCACAGAACATACAAGAGGATGTCAGCGGAATGTTAAGCATCAAGAAAATAGGTGTGCTGGGCCGGACGTACCGGAATTTCAGCCGCTACCGACAGATCCTCTCCATTCTTTTTCGTTACGGGTTTGATGATTTGGTGGAAAGGCTGAAGATCGATCAGTACATAGAAATCGGTCTTCAAATGATCTCCCGTCATAAGCGTGAGAATGTCGAAAAGTTAACCCGCGCGGAACGCATGCGGCTGCTTTTTGAAGAACTCGGTCCGACCTTTATTAAATTCGCGCAGATTCTTTCCACGCGTCCCGACCTGATTCCCGCGGATGTTATCCAGGAATTCGAAAAGCTTCAGGATGACGTTCCGCCTTTTTCCTTTTCCGAAGCGAAAGAAATTATCGAATCCGAACTCGGCGGCGACCTGGACAACTTTTTTTCTTCGTTCGAGGAAACGCCTCTGGCGTCCGCCTCCATCGCTCAGGTTCACAAAGCCGTGCTTGCCGACGGCGAAATTGTCGCCGTCAAAATCCAGCGGCCGGGGCTCAAAAAGATCATTGAAGTCGATCTGGAGATCATGCTCCATCTGGCGTCGCTGATGGAGAAAAATATCGAAGAGATATCTTTTCAGAAGCCCACCCGCGTCGTCGAGGAATTTGCGAGAACCCTGGAAAGGGAACTCGATTTTGGCACGGAAGCCGCCAGCATGGAGCGTGTCGCCGGCCAGTTTCTCAACGACAGAACCATTTACATTCCCAAGGTCTATTCGGACGTGTCCGGAATGCGGGTGCTCACCATGGAATATGTGGACGGCATCAAGGTGTCGGACATAGACAAACTTGAAAAGGCCGGTCTGGATCTTAAAAAAATCACCGCCCGCGGCGCCGATTTCGTCATGAAACAGGTTTTTGAATTTGGATTTTTCCACGCCGATCCCCATCCGGGCAATGTCTTTGTCCTGCCGAACAACGTTGTTTGCGTTCTCGATTTCGGCATGACCGGTTCCGTGGATAAACGACAACGCGCTCTCTTTGTGGATATTATGGAAACGCTGGCCAGAAAGGATGCGGAAAAATGCGCGCGCCTGATGCTGGAACTTGGGGAATACGATGAAGAACCGGATGTCCGCGCTTTGGAAAAAGAAATTGATGATTTTATGGGCAGGCATCTTTTCAAATCCCTGAAAGATATTGATCTGGCCCGTCTGATTCAAGATTTGCTCGACATTGCCACGAACAATAAAATAAGAATTCCGCCGGTCATTTTTTTAATGATGAAAGCCTTTGCGGCGATGGAGGGAATCGCCCGCCTTCTCGATCCGGAATTTGATATGATTGCTTATGCCGAGCCGTTTATTAAACGGGCGAAACTGGCCCGGTATGCGCCGGAAAACATTGCGTCGGATTTATTTACGGTTGTTTCCGATTCCATGCATGTATTTCAGGCGCTACCCCGGGAGATATTGCAGGTGACCAGACTGATTCGTCAGAACAAAATGACCATCAATATGGAAATGCGATGGATCGA
>DAOPVC010000011.1:0-42040 GCA_035350895.1 Smithella sp.
GATCCTTATATGGCCTTCATTTTGTTTTTTGCGTTAATTGATTTAGCTCCCGCATTGACACAAGAATCTCTTGCAGGTCCGGTTCTGCAACACGATTAATCGATTCTGCTTTTTGTGTGTCCAGTTTGAAAAGCATTTCCGTGCCGTCTTTCCGTTTCTGCAAAAACTTGAAACGTTGCCCGCCGATATCAGCCACGACACCCGAAACGTTGTAACAGGCGGTAAAAACCGCCTTGCGCGGCGCTGCGCGTTGTAAAGGAATGCCCGACCAATCTTTGGGTATTGCGGCGCCAATTGCATGGAGCATGGTAGGGGCAATATCAACCTGGCTGGACAACGATCGTTCAGGATAGTTGGATTGCAATCCATCGTAAACAAGGAGGGGGATGCGTACCATGGGTTCGAAAGGCTCGAAACCATGACCAAAATTATCGAATTCTCCAAGAAACTCGCCATGATCGGCAGTAATGACGATTAATGCTCGTTGTAACATACCTTCCCGGTCAAGAATCTCGAAAATTTGTTTAATGATATGGTCGGCCTGCAGAATTCCGTTATGATAATTGTTCTGATACGCGCGGTGCGAATAAAATAGTTTTGGAATATCCCATTCTTTATCGGGCCGCCATTTTTTGAAACGCGGATCGCGCAAACCGATGATGTGTGCGGACATCAGATGAATATAAAGAAACGTACGGTCCGCCGATTTCCAGTTGTATGTTTGCAACCAGCCTAAAACGGATCGATCATCGTTTGCATATTTTTTCGGTTCAATGGATCCGTCGCAAAAAAGATCAATATGGGGACCCATGACCTGGCGCAAACCGAAAAAATTCGTCGTGTCGCCGCTCAAAAGAAAGCTGTTACGATAATTGTACTTTTTGAGCACATCGGCCAGATTCACAGGAGGCTCATTTAACTGATGCCAGTATTTGGACGATAATGTGCCTATCATACCGCAAAACGACGTGGTGCAAATTGAATATGCATTATCGATTCGATGAAGTTTTCCTCCGCGCCACAAGTGCGAGAGAAAAGGTGTTGTTTCACGGGGAGCCCCGTACACGCCCATTTGATCACTGCGCAATGCATCGACTGTGATAAGCACAAGCGGCCGGGGAGTTATTCTTTCGCACGGCTCCGCTGATGTTGTTGACTGTTTTTCTCCGGATAAAGGACGTTTGTTGAATATTCCCTGCGGAGCTTGTCTCAAACAACCATGCCCGTTAAACCAGGCGATGTGCAAAGGCTCGCTCATTTGCCAGCTTTTGTAACTGTTTGAATACACGATTGCAAATATCATCACCAGGAATAAGACCAGAACCGGCCATCGGGAATGAGGTTGTGTTGCATCATTTTCATTGGCGGTAAATTCTTGCGCCACAAAGCCGCTGTAATAGTAATATCCTGCGAATATTAACAGCCATATGAATGAGAAAATAATGACTGCCGTTTCAACAGACAATCCGTAAATATTCAGCAGCACATCGATGTGTCCCGCATATGCGCTTAATAATTCAAACGTGAAAGGACCGCTCCAATTTTTATAACCCAATATGGTCATGACGTAAAAACAAAGCAGGAAATAATGTACAAAGCTCAGAATGACCACCAGGGTAATTCGCCTGACGACGGAAGGAATAATTTTGAAAGATTTTAAGCCAAACGGCATCATTAATACGATCAACAGCAAGCACACAATGATCCAATGCATGAACAAGCGCATAAAATATCCATCATATTTATAGTTGACATATCCGATAGCGGCCGTTGCCTGTAAGAACCAGACCAGTGTTAATATCATGACATGCTTCGGTGGCAGCCACTGCAATAAAAGAATTTTTAGATGGGGATTTTTCAAAAGCAACCCTCTTAGTGCTTTGCGCAACGGAAAAGATCGAAATTAAATTAAGATGCAAATTCGTAATATTTTATTACTTGAAAAACAAGAAAAAACTGATGAGATCAATCTGTTTTCATTATCGTAATTCTTTTTTAATGTTGCCGATGTAATCGGAAAGAATCTTTAATAAGTCGCTATTATTTTTGTTTTCGTCAATCAGGCGCACGACCGAACTGCCGATGACGACGCCGTCGGCAAAACGCGCGATTTTTCGCGCCTGCTCGGGCTTGGATATGCCGAAACCCACCGCTACCGGCAGATTTGTTATTTTGTGAATTGCTTCCACTTCCGTTTTGATAGGATCAATTTTCGGTGCGGCGGTGCCGGTAACGCCGGTAATGGAGATATAATAAAGAAATCCGGATGCTTTGTTGATAATCTTTTTCAGCCTTTCTTTGCCGGTGGTGGGCGCGACAAGCGAAATAAAGTCTATACCGGCCGCGTCCGTATAATCTCGAAGTTCCCCGGCTTCTTCATAAGGCAGATCAACCACCAGCACGCCGTCCACGCCCGCCTTGCGAGCGGCATAGGCGAATTCTCGGACACCACAGGAAAAAATAGGATTAAAATAACCAAAGAGCACAATGGGAATTTCGGATATCTTACGGACCTCAGTAACCAGATCCAGCACACCCTGTAACGTAGTTCCGGCTTTCAGAGCGCGCTGGGCAGCGGCCTGAATAACCGGTCCGTCGGCGGTGGGGTCGGAAAAGGGAACGCCGATTTCCAGAATATCCGCTCCGGCTTTTTCCAGGGCAAGAATCAATTTTTTGGTAACACTCAGCGACGGATCGCCCGCCGTTAAATAAACAATCAATGCCTTCTCATGTTTAGCGCGTAACGCTGCAAATTTTTCTTCTATGCGTTTCATCAGCGGATAACTCCTTTTTCAATAATCGTTTGGGCGTCCTTGTCCCCTCGTCCCGACAGACATACTATAATGATCTTATTTTTAGCCATTTTCGGCGCCATCTTCATCGCGCAGGCAATTGCATGGGCGCTTTCCAGCGCGGGAATAATGCCCTCCTGCAGTGATAAAAATGAAAATGCTTTGACGGCTTCCCGGTCTGTGACGGTGACGTACTTGACTTTATTCGTTTCATGAAAATAGGCGTGCTCCGGGCCCACGCCGGGGTAATCGAGCCCTGCAGCAATGGAATAAGCATCACGCACCTGACCGTGTTCATCTTGGAGAAGGTAGGTCTTGTTGCCGTGCAGAACACCGACTTTGCCGCCGTTGATGCTGGCCGAGTGCTGGGGCGTATGCAACCCCAAACCTGCCGCTTCCACGCCGTACATGGCGATATGTTTTTCATTGCGGAAGGGATAGAAGGTTCCCATGGCGTTGCTGCCGCCGCCCACGCAGGCAATCATGACATCGGGGTTTCTGCCTTCCAGTCTCATGATCTGCTTTTTTGTTTCGCGACCGATGACCGATTGAAAATCGCGCACCATCCGTGGATAGGGGTGAGGTCCCGCCGTGGTGCCGATGATGTAAAAAGTATCGCGGACAGAGGACACCCAGTAGCGCATGGCTTCGTTCATTGCATCTTTAAGCGTTGCCGTGCCGCTTTTCACCGGCACGACCTCCGCACCCAGTATTTTCATCCTGAACACATTGGGAGCCTGGCGGCGGATATCTTCCTCGCCCATGAATATTTTACATTCCATGCCGAAGAGCGCGGCGACCGTGGCCGTGGCGACGCCGTGCTGTCCCGCCCCGGTTTCGGCGATAACTTTTTTCTTGCCCATCCGGCGCGCCAGCAGCGCCTGCCCCAGCGTGTTGTTTATTTTATGGGAGCCGGTGTGATTCAGATCTTCGCGTTTCAGATAAATTTTTGCTCCACGTAAAGCTTCAGTCATGCGGCGGGCGTAATAAAGAGGCGTCGGACGCCCGGAATATTCCCGCTGATACCCTTCAAAATCCTTGTTAAATATTTTATCTTTCCGGACGGATTCATACGCTTTTTCCAGTTCGAGTAAAGCGGGCATCAGTGTTTCAGCGGCGTAACGTCCGCCGAAAATGCCGAAATGTCCGTTTTTGTCAGGCAGTGTTTGATTCATATTTCCCTCTTTTTAAAGATTAATTGTGCGTCCGGGGCGGTATCCGTCTCCCGGATAATATCAAATGTTTGCTTCATCTTTTTGCGATCTTTTTCCCCGGGCGATGCTTCCACGCCGCTGTTGATGTCCAGCGCCGCCGGTCTTACGATTTTCATGGCCTCGGCAACATTCTCCGCATTCAATCCGCCGGAAAGAATAAGCGGCTTTTTTTCTTTGATACGGCCCGCAAGGTCCCAGCTGGATTTTTGACCGGTGCCGCCATAGAGCCCGGCGTGACGGCTGTCCACGAGGATGGCCGCGACATCATAGCTGTAGGCGCGGCTTATATCATCTTCCTTTTTTAATTCGACAGCCTTAATAACCCTGAATGAAGGAAATTGAAGGCAGTATTCAGGCGACTCGTCTCCGTGCAGTTGAATCATGTCCAGTCCGCAATATTCCACGATTCTTTTTATTTCTTCCGGCGTTTCATTAACGAAGACGCCGACCCTGACGACTTTATCGGGTAAAGCGCCAATGATTTCTTTGGCATCTTCCGGTTTTAGATAGCGCGGCGATGGCGGATAAAAGATAAAGCCCAGCGCTGCCGCGCCGCATCGGGCGGCACAGAGCGCGTCTTCCATATTGGTAATGCCGCAGATTTTCACTTCCGTCACTTTAGTTTTCTCCTTTGAACGCTTGCAGTTTCCGGCCAATGTCCGGTGAGATAATAAGATGTTCACCGATTAAAAAGGCACGAATGCCGGACTGCGTCAGCAATTCAATATCCTTTCTGTCCCGGATGCCACTTTCCGCAACAACGGTCTTATTTTCCGGTATTTGCGCCCTGAGTCTGATGCTTGTTTCTATATCGGTAACAAAGGTATCCAGATTACGGTTATTGATGCCGATAATTTCCGCTCCGGAATCCAGCGCCAGGGCCAATTCTTCGCGAGTATGAATCTCTACCAGAGCGCTCAAGCCAAGTTCTTTGGAGACGGAGATAAATTCCGCAAGCTTCTTTCCCAGAACGTGCACGATCAGCAATATCGCATCGGCGCCGATGCACCGTGTTTCGTAAATCTGAATCGGGTCGATAATGAAATCCTTGCGCAGCAGCGGAAGTTGGACATTTTGTCTGATTTGCGTCAGATAATTTTTGTGCCCGGCAAAATATTTTTCATCGGTGAGCACTGAAATGGCTGCCGCACCGTTATTTTCATAAGCCTGCGCGATGTTCAGCGGATTGAAATCGGCCAGTAGTCTGCCGCGGGAAGGCGACGCGCACTTGACTTCCGCAATAATATTGCAGTCGCTGCCGGTCAGCACTTTTTTGAAATCACGGCACGGCTCCAGACCGGCAATCTTTTCCCGCAGTCGCGCCGTGGTTGTTTCTTTTTTCAGTTGCGCGACTTCTTCTTTTTTTGTTGCAATAATTTTGTCAAGAATTCCCACGTCGCTCCGCTCCTGGGATAGTTTGTCCAGCAAATTTCAGTGTGTTGCACTTCTGAAGTTTGGGCCTCACTATATTAGCTGTTGCTCATTTCAATCAGTGCCTGCAGTTTCCTTACCGCCGCGCCGCTGTCGATGCAATCGGATGCCATCGTCAACGCCTCCCTGATGTCTTTCGCCTTTTCTCCGGCGACAATCGCCAGCGCCGCATTAATCAAAACCACATTGCGGCGGGGGCCGTTTTTGCCGGAGAGAACGTCCCGGGTAATCTGGGCGTTAACGGCAGGATCACCGCCGCGAATGGATTCCAGCGAGTCCACCCTGCCGAAATAATCCACCGGATTCAGGTTGTATGTCCGGACAATTCCTTCATGGAGTTCGGCGACCCGTGTTTCACCGGTAATCGTGATTTCGTCCAGCCCGTCCAACCCGTGAACGACAAAAGCCCTTTTGGTTCCCATGTTTTTGAGCACGTCCGCAAACATCTCCGTAAGTTTCGGATCGTATACGCCGAGTAGCTGGGCGGTTGCGCCTGCCGGATTGGTCAGCGGTCCCAGCATATTGAAAATGGTTCGGATGCCGATTTCCCGCCGCGGACCGATGGCGTATTTCATCGCGCCGTGCAATTTGGGAGCAAAAAGAAAACCGATGCCGATTTGCTGAACGCATTCTTCAACGATTTCCTGATCGGCGCTGATATTGACGCCCAGCGCCTCCAGAACGTCAGCGCTGCCGCAGCCGCTGGAGACGGCGCGGTTGCCGTGTTTGGCGACGGTGAGTCCCGCAGCCGCTACAACAAAGGCCGCGGTGGTTGAAATATTAAACGTGTTGAGCTTGTCGCCGCCGGTGCCGCAGGTATCGATGATGGTTGAAGAGCAGGCATTGATGCGCGTAGCTTTTTGGCGCATGATGCGCGCCGCGCCGGTGACCTCTTCCACCGTTTCGCCTTTCATGCGCAGCGCCGTGATCAGCGCGGCTATTTGCGCCGGCGTGGCGGTTCCTTCCATTATTTCTTCCATCGCGGACATCATTTCCGCCTCGGGCAAATCCGTTTTCATCGCGGCTTTTTCGATGGCTTCTTTCATCATGATCAAGGCTCCTTTATTTTGTATATTTCAAAAAATTTCTAATGATGCGTTTTCCCTGCGGGGTCAGCACCGATTCCGGATGAAACTGAATGCCTTCCACCGGATAATCTTTATGGCGCAATCCCATGATTTCTCCCGCCTCCGTTTGCGCGCTGATTTCCAGACAGTCGGGCAGTGTCTCCGGGTAGACAATCAGAGAATGATATCGTCCTGCCGGAAAAGGATTCGGCAGTCCGGCAAAGATGGTTTTCCCGTCATGGTTGACCTGAGATATTTTCCCGTGCATGATTCTTCCCGCGCGCGACACGCTGGCGCCGAACGCGTAACCGATGGACTGATGTCCCAGGCAGATGCCCATGATCGGAACATTCTGATAAAATTTCCGGATAACCTCAACCGTTACTCCCGCTTCGGCAGGCGAACAGGGTCCGGGAGACAGGAAAATGGCTTTCGGTTGAAGACGCCTGATGTCATCCGTTTTTATTTTGTCATTGCGATAGGTTCTCACTTTTTCGCCCATTTGTTCCAGATACTGGACAATGTTGAACGTGAAAGAATCGTAATTATCAATCATTAAAATCATGGCTCGCTCCTAATATCCGTTTTTAGACCAAGTTGCGTTCAAAGATTAAGATATGAATTTTTGAACGCTTACCTGGTCTTATACAAATCATATCTGATTGGTACTGATTGCAAAACCGTTTGCGGCAAGCCGTACCGCCTGCAGCATGCCGCGGGCTTTGTTCACGGACTCCTGATGTTCCGATTCGGAAACCGAATCGTATACGATTCCCGCGCCGGCTTGAACGTAAATTCTGCCGTTTTTCAGAATCATTGTTCTGATGGTAATGCAGAAATCCATATTGCCGCTGAAACTGAAATAACCGACGGCTCCGCCGTAAGGCCCCCGTTTGACCTGTTCCAGTTCGCTGATGATTTGCATAGCGCGCACTTTGGGCGCGCCGGTCAGGGTGCCCGCCGGGAACGTCGCCGCCAGAACGTCGAACGCATCTTTATCTCCGGCCAGTTGGGCGCGGACATTCGACACCAGATGCATGACATGCGAATATTTTTCCACCATCATATATTGATTCACCTGAACGCTGCCGGTCTGCGCGACACGTCCCAGATCATTGCGTCCAAGATCCACCAGCATGACATGTTCCGCCCGCTCTTTTTCATCGGACAGCAGTTCATCCGACAGCGCGCGATCCTCCTGTTCGGTTTTGCCTCTGGGCCGTGTTCCGGCAATCGGGCGCAGCTCCATGGTATCGTCTTCTTTGCGCACCATGACTTCCGGTGAAGAGCCGATGAGCATCAGGTCGTTCATTTTCAGAAAGAAAAGATACGGCGAGGGATTAATGAAACGCAACGCCCGGTAGAGATCGATTGGATTGGAACGACATTCTGTTTCAAACCGTTGCGACAGCACGACCTGAATGATATCGCCGGCAACGATATATTCCCTGGCTTTTTCAATAACGTTTTTATACTCTTCAGGAAGCAGATTCGATTTAAACGTTACGGCATCTTCCACAGCCGTCGCTGTTTTATGGAAAGCCGCGGCTGAAATGGTTTCGATCATGGCGTCAATTTTCCGGCAGGAAGCTTGATAGCTTTCTTCCAACCCGTCGCTATCCTCCGTATACGCACAGGCAACCACTTTGATGGTGTGACGCACATTGTCGAAAATCATCAGGGCGTCGCTGATAACAAAAACAGCATCGTCCAGGTTCAGATCATCCGGCGGGCTGGGCGGAAGCTCTTCGAAGTAGCGCACCATTTCGTAACCCAGGAAACCGACGGCGCCGCCGTAAAACCGCGGCAGGCCGGGTAGAGTAACCGGTTTGTAGCGCCTCAACAGGTCCCGCAAATAATGGAGCGGATGCCCTTTGTGCTCCCGGGTCACAGATTGTCCGTTTTCTTCAATCGTCACGTTGTCGCCGTGAACTTTAAACACAACACCGGCATCCGTGCCCAGAAACGAATACCTTCCCCACTTTTCGCCGCCCTCGACGCTTTCCAGAAGATAGACATAATCCTTGTTTTGAAGTTTGGTTAAAACGGAAACGGGTGTTTCCACATCGGCCAAAATTTCCCGGTAAACCGGAATCAGATTTCCTTTTTGGGCTAACTTTTCAAATTCTGTAAAGTGGGGTTGATACATAAATTCTCCTTTTCCTTTAAACGACGAAGGCCGTGATTTTGGGTCACGGCCTTCATTAGTGCTAAAAATAAAAAAGCCGTGAAGTTCCCGAAGGATCTCCACGGCCTGTATTTTATTTAAAAAAGATCAGCGGCGGAAAATCCTCCCTGTGAGGTTCCACCACCACCAGTTATTAAGCGTTAAGGTTTTAAAAGTTGTTTTCATACATTACTTTCCAGTTTCAACGTGGATGTCCTATAACAGCAAGAAAAGTGCTTGTCAACCAAATTGTTTTTGATTTCAAAAAGGCAGTGGCACCTGGATCAGGGAAGCAAAGCAGCGGCGGCAGGTCTTGTTTTGCAGGGAACGGGCGCGGCAGGCATCGAGATCAATAAAATATCCGTATTTGTTACACCAGACATTTTCCCTCGGTTGCTTTTCCGTGACAGGGAGATTTCCCTCGGTATTGAGATTCCGGACGGCTTTTTTCATGACGGAAAAGATATGTGACAATGACGCCAAATGTCAACATGAGAGTTAATCTTTCTTGACACGTGTTCGTAAATTTTTATATAAGTTCTCAAAACTAATAAATTTTAACGTATCGGGAATAAATTTATGGCGTTCGTGGAATCCGTTTTATCCGTTATTCAAAGCATTCGTCTTCAGGACATTCTGGATGTGATGATTATCGCCATCATGATTTTCGCCCTTCTGACCTGGTTTAAAACAAGAGCGTCCCGCTTTGTCCTCATCGGCATCACCCTGCTGGGCGGCATTTATCTTGCGGCGCGTTTCTTTCAGCTTTATCTCACAACAATCGTCCTGCAGGCTTTCTTTTCCATTCTGCTTTTTGTTTTGGTGGTTATCTTTCAGGAAGATTTGCGTCGTTTTTTTGAACGCCTGGCCATGCTGGGCAACATCGGCAAAAAATTCCCGTCGCTTTCCGGATTGAAAGGAACCGCGGAAATCATTTCGCAAACGGCGGCAGATCTGGCAAAAAAGCGCATCGGCGCTTTAATCGTTCTGCAGGGCACGGATCCGCTGGACCGGCATATTCATGGGGGAAAGGATCTGGACGGTATTGTCAGCGAGTCTCTGCTGAAAAGCCTTTTCGATCCTCATTCCATCGGTCATGACGGAGCCGTAATCCTCAGCGGAGAACGGGTGGCCAAGTTCGGCTGTCATCTGCCGCTTTCCGTGAACACGTCCCATTATGCCAATATTGGATTGCGTCATACAGCGGCGCTTGGACTTTCCGAACGATCCGATGCCATGTGTGTCGTTGTTTCCGAGGAACGGGGAACCCTATCGATTGCCTATATGGAAAATCTCACGGTGATTCCCAGCGCGGCGGTTTTGCACGAAACGCTGGAACAGTTTTACGTCCGCAACACGCCGACGAAAAAATCACATCCCGCGTTGAACTGGCTCAAAGAAAATACGGCGGAAAAAATGATCGCCATCGCCATGGCCTGTCTTTTGTGGATTGCTTTCGGTTATCAGAGGGATATTGTCCGTCGTGATGTCATTGTGCCCATCGAGTACAAAAATATTCCGCGCAACTGGCAGATTGATGAAACGCAGATCACCGACGCCAAGATCATTCTCAAAGGGCCGGAGCAGGCGTTTCACCTCCTCGACGAACGGTCGCTGAAATTGTCGCTGGATTTATCTGAGGTGCTGGACAAAAAACGAGAATTTAACTTGACGGCGGATATGATAAACGTTCCGTCGAATCTAACGGTCGCCGATATTATTCCCTCCAAAATTCATGTTGCCGCTTCTAAACGTATTCCCTGGACTTTCCCGGTGCATATCAACACGCAAAATGCACTGGCGCAGGATCTATCGCTGCAGAGAATCAGTGTCAGTCCATCCAAGATCCGGGTGTTCATCAGTGCGCAGGCCAATCCGGAGCAGATTAAAGTGGAAACGGAACCTATCAATCTGCAGGACATTTTGTCCACCACAAAGGTTGATACGAAAATAGTGCTCCCCATCGGCGTGTCGTTACCGGAGGGGCAATCACCGGCGGCTAAAGTTCTGGTTAAGGTTAAACCTAAAGCGTCTCGTTAGCAGGAGGCCAATATGTCTTCCAAGCTTCACAAAAGATCCAAAAAAACGGGCCTGGCTCCCGGAAGCCTGGTTCATGTCGGCAGTCAATATACGGAAAAATCGAAAATCACCCTCATTCGTTACCATGAAACATTTTTTGAAGAAAAAGAACTGCGCAGCATAAAGGATTTCCACCTTGCTTCGGAGAAAGAAGAAATCAGCTGGCTGAATATTGACGGCCTGCAAGATATCAAATTGTTCGAAGACATTGGCGAAATGTTCGGTTTGCATCCTCTGGTTCTGGAGGATATTCTTAACACCGATCAGCGCCCGAAGGCCGAAGATTACGGAGATTACATTTATCTGGTTCTGAAGAATTTTCATGGCCAGGCAAACGGCGATCTGCTGTCCGACCAGGTCAGCGTTATCCTGGGGAAAAACTTCATTCTTTCTTTTCAGGAAAAAGAGAGCGATCTTTTTAAATCGATCAAAGAGAAAATAAGTCAGAACAAAGGCAGGATCCGCAGGGAAAAAGCCGACTATCTGGCTCACGCCCTTCTCGATAGCGTCGTGGACAATTATTTTATTGTCCTGGAAAACATGGAAGAGAAAATTGAGAATCTGGAAGATGATCTTCTTAGCAAGCCCGATACCTCATCATTGCAAACCATCCACCTGCTGAAAAGAAAACTGATTCTTCTGGGTAAATCTCTCTGGCCTCTGAGAGAGGCTATCAGCTCTCTGGAACGGCTGGATTCGCCTTTGATCAACAGATCGACGGTGATTTATTTCAAAGATATATACGATCACACTATTGCCATTATTGACACCGTAGAAACATTCAAAGACATGCTCTCCGGCATCCTGGATGTTTATCTCGATACCGTCAGCAACCGTTTGAATGAGGTGATGAAGGTCCTGACGATCATCGCGACCATCTTTATGCCTCTGACATTTATTGCCGGAATATACGGCATGAATTTCAAATACATGCCGGAGTTGGAAATGCGCTGGGGGTATTTCGGTGTTTTGGGCGTCATGCTGATCATCATGCTTTTAATGCTGGTTTATTTCAGAAAAAAGAGATGGTTGTAGTGTAACAATACGACCCCGTCATATCGACCAAAGGGAGATATCTTGTTTGTTTTTACGTTTATTAAGATTTCGCTCCGGCCATTTAATTTTGTTGCATTAGGTTGTAAAATATGTTCAGTTTTACAAGAATTTATTTAATATTCAGGAGGCATTTAAAATGAGCGTTTTTGCAGCAAGCGATATAGTGGAAGTCGCAATAAGAATTGAAGAAAATGGCGTAAATTTTTATAAATTTGCCGAGCAGCTTGCCAAGAAAGAAGATGAAAAGAAACTTTTTGCCGGACTGGCACAGGCGGAAGTTGCCCATAAAAAAACATTTGAAAAAATTTTTGCCGGGATGGAAAAAAACACTCCTCCGGAAAGTTATGAAGGTGAATTTTCCGCTTATTTGCGTTCCTACGTGGACAACAATATAATTTTCACCAAGGAAATCATGGACAAACAGTTATCCAACATCAAAAGCACGGCTGATGCCCTGGATTTCGCTATTCAGAGAGAACTGGATTCTATTCTCTACTATCATGAAATAAAAAAACTGGTGCCTGCCGGTCAGCATGAAGCCATAGAAAAAATAATCGACGAGGAGAGAAAACATTTTCTGTCTCTGACAGCGATGAAAAAATGTCAGGCATAAAAATTTAATAATATTTGCGATCAACCAAATAAAAAAACCGCCCTAAAAGGCGGTTTTTTTATGGTCAGCCAATGAATGATCACTTCTTTCTATCACCTACCAATCCACCGTAATGGGCAATTGTCAGAATTGAAAATTACTATTTGAAAGGTTCAAAGAAAAAATCACCCGGAGCGTAGCGATCGGGTGGATTGCCTTTGTTACACAATTTTTTTAGAAAAATGATTTTGCGCTCATGGGCTGCTTATACCAAGTTAATTTTCCATCAGCATTTGTTGAGGTTTTGAACCTAAAAATACGTTCCATTGTAAATGGTAATTGCACCGGTTTAAATCGAACAACTATTGCTATGTCGGCATATTCAGCACCTTCATTAATAACATCAGGTGGCAATTGATAAATGAAGGGGTTTGATACCGTGAATTCTTCTCCATTCTTCAAATTCGGGAGAGTACTATTTGACTTCAGAAACATGGCTGTAAATTCTTTATCGGCGACGATCTTCAACTTTTTGTGACTTAGTTTAATTTCTTTTAAAGCCATTAATACATCTAAATCATAAACAGGTATTAATCCTTTATTAGTCACTACAAAAGGAGTTAACAGTATTTTAGATGGATCTGATGGTGGTGGAGATGATGACACTTCAATCTTTGGATAAAATGTCACGAGGAGACCAAATAATAAAACTATTCCTGCAAAGACTTTCCATCCCCGCACTAATATTATTTTTACATAAGAAGTCGTGGTTTGAGGAATTTGTTGCTTCTTTCGCGGCCCGAGTGATGGGCGTTGTTTTTTTTCTTTCAGGTTATTATATTGTTTGTTTTTTCTGTTGTTATTTTTTGTCATGATTCATCTATTTCTTTTGTGTATCAATGTTTATACAGTCTGTATAAATCAGTTAATTTATCTTAATTAATAAAATAAGGGCTAAATTTAATGATTAATGTTTGTAACCTAGCATAAAAAAAATATTTTGAAAATTGAGTAGTACAGGAAAAACATATCAGCTAATTAAGCTTTTTTGCTTTAGCCACTTTATCAAATTTTGGTGCTGTTCAAAAATGTTCAGATGCCAGGCGCGCATCCGGCATTCGCTGGATTCACTCCGCAGACACCTGCTCGAGTCGGAGAACTCAAAAGTAACACGTTTTATACCGTTTTTATTTCAAAGGATAACGAGGCGGCAATGAAACTCGGATCACAGTTTGTAATCCGCTAGTTGAACTGTCCCGCCTCTGCTGGGCAAGGAGGAGGCTCCGGAGGCGTATATGAAAATACGTTGAGGAAGCCGACGACGATGCCAACAAGGTTAGCCGAAGGAAGAGAAACGGCATCATCCCTTCAGGCCGTATTTTTTCAGCTTATACCGTAACATTCTCTCCGATATTCCCAACAGATCAGCGGCTCGGGTCTGGTTGTCCTGGGTTTTTTCCATGGCTTCCATAATTAATTTCTTTTCCAGGTCATCCACGGAGTCGCGTAAAATTCCGGACGCTTTTTTTTCGGTTTCTTCAAAATCAATAATGGATTTGAAAGGCAGATCGTCCGTGGTGATATATTGATTCCGGGCGATGACCACGGCCCTTTCCATGATATTAACCAGCTCACGCACGTTGCCCGGATAATCGTATTTTAAAAGCACGTCACGTGCTTCAGCCGTCATGCCCTTAATGTTCTTCCCGTTTTCAGCAGCGAACTTATCGATAAAATGATTGATTAAAAGGCTTAAATCCTCTTTTCTGTTGCGCAACGGCGGCACGGACATGGTTACAACTTTCAGCCGGTAGAAAAGATCTTCCCGAAAAGAGCCTTCTTTCACTTTTTCGTCCAGATTCTGATTGGTCGCGCTGATAATCCTGACGTCAACCTGCAGATTAACATTGCTGCCCAGGCGTTGAAATTCCCGTTCCTGCAGAAAACGCAAGAGTTTGACCTGGATGGTCGGGCTTAGTTCTCCGATTTCATCCAGAAAAAGAGTGCCTCCGTCGGCTTCTTCAAACCGGCCAATCCGGCGGGAAGCCGCTCCGGTAAAAGCGCCTTTCTCGTGACCGAACAATTCGCTTTCCAGCAGATTTTCATGAAGAGCTCCGCAATTGACGACAACGATCGATTTGTTTGCCCGGGGACTTAATTGATGAATCAGCCGCGCCAGCAATTCCTTTCCCGTGCCGCTTTCGCCCTGAATCAAAACGGAAGCTTTGCTGGGAGCGACCCGTCCGGCCAGATTGATGAGCTCCGCCATTTGCCGGCTCTGGTAAATAATTTTGTCGGCGGTAACGCCGTGCTTGCTCAAATCATCCTTCAGCAACCTGTTTTCCTGAATGAGTTGCCGTCGCTCCGCTATTCTATTGACCAGAATAATCAGTTCATCCAGTTCGACAATGGGTTTGGTGATATAGTCAATGGCGCCGGCTTTCAGGGCATCCACCGCCGTTTCGACAGTGCCGTAAGCCGTAATGATGACCACGTCGATTTCCGGATTGATTCGTTTGACCTCTTTCAGCACTTCCAGGCCGTTCATTCCGGGCATTTTGTAATCCAGAAGAATCAGATCAAAGTGGCCGTTCAAAACCGTTTTAATCGCTTTTTCGCCGTTATCCGCTTCGGTGACCGTATGGCCTTCGCTTCGGAGAAAATCGCGTAACAGTTCCCTCTGGGACTTTTCGTCGTCAACAATCAGAATGCTCAACTTTTGCATGAAATGGTTATCCTTGTTTCATCATGATATTTCATTTAATCTTTCCCGGGGCAGAATCACGTCAAACGTTGTTCCCTTATCTTTCCGGCTCAGAACCCGGATATCTCCTCCATGTCCGCGGATGATTTCGAAAGCCAGAGGGATTCCCAGACCCACCCCTTTTTCTTTGGTGGTGTATTCGGGATTAAAGATTTTTTCGATTTCCTCCTCGGTCATGCCGCAACCGGAATCGGAAATTTTTACGACGATATAATTTTTGCCTTCTTTCTCTACCGCAATGACAATTTTACCTTTTTCCGCCGTAATGGATTCCATGGCGTTTTTAATCAGATTGATGAATGCCTGCTGAAGCTTGTTTACATCCATGGAGATTGGAACGGGATCCTGCCGCCAGGTTGTTTCAATGGTAATGCCGCGCGACAAGGCTTCTTCTTTCATAAGACTGACAATTTTTTGCAACAGCTCCGTGACGGAAAATTTACAAAAATCCAGACGGCGGCTTTTGGAAAAGTTAAGAAATTCTTCAATGATTCCATTGAGGCGCTTGATTTCATCCCTGATGATGCCCGACAGATTCTGAAAATCGTCAATCTTTTGAGGATCGGAAGGAATGAAATCTCTTTTCAATCTCTGGGTCGCCATGCTGATGGCATTCAGGGGGTTACGTATTTCATGGGCCACTCCGGCGGCCAGTTGTCCCAGAGAAGAAAGCCTTTCCGCTTTTTCCAACTGGCGTTCCATTTCCACAATGCCGGCCAGGTGGCGATTCTGGTCATGATAAAGAAGCCACATGGATAACACGGCGATGACGACAATAAACAACGAAAAAAAGAAAATGTTCTGTTTGTTCTCAGCAAGACTCTTATCCATGGAGCTGCGGTCAAGACCGATTCTAACCATGCCGACAATTTTTTTATCCAGATATAACGGGGCCGCCAGGTCGAGTATTTTATTACCGTGATAATCGATTTTTCTGCTGGCGATTTTGATTTTACCGGACAGGATTTCTTTCAGGTTAAAATTTTTCTGACTCAGCGCGGGCGCCGGCTGGCCGACACTACTGAGCAGTTTGTGTCGATCATTAATAATTTGCATGTAAATGATGCCGTGCCCTTCGCCAATTTTATCCATGCCCTTTTCTCCGGCAATTTTCAAAATCCAGTAAACAGATCCCGATTTGTCGAGGCTGATCACCACGGTGCCGGTGTTGTCCTTGCGGCTCAAGGCAATAAAACCAACTCCCTGTTTCTCTCCTATTTTTGATATTAGTTCCAGCGTTGTCGGTTTACGCCCTGTGGGCGTCCCATCGTTGTCTTTAATAAGATTCGTCTGGAGAGGACCGCTTTGGAAAACAGCATTTCCCTGAGAATTTAACAGACCGACATACAGAAAATTATTATCCGCTGCGAATTTTCGAAGATAATCATCCGTCATCGATCCTTTTTTCCATTGCTCGTCCAGATCTTTGGCCAGTGCGGTGATGGCCTGGATCACCCATTGTTTCGAATAAGATGCTTCATCATGGCCGGTGGTTTTTAAATTAGACGCGTTTTTATCGGGTACACCGATGATGCTTTTCAGATTTTCTTCGGTTAGTCGCTGAAGCACCCCGATCGTGCTTAAGGCCTGGTCTTCCATAAAAGCCAGAAGGTTTTTTTCGCTTCTTCTGAATTCGAGAAATCCCATGATCAGGATGAGAACCACTAAAATGGCGCAAACGATAGCGACGGCCAGAGGTTGAAGAAAAGGATCGTTATAATTATGGGCTTTACGACGAATAATTTTATTCTTGTTCCCGAAAAAGCGCATTTTTATCCTTAAAGTCCGGTTTTGGCTGCCATTTTAAGCTATTTAAGGGAAAAGTCAACGATTAATCCCCTAAAACCCGACATTTTTGTCGAGCAGATGACAAATGTGTTCATGATGATATAATTTATTGTATTTATTGTATTTTTTAAAAATTATAAGTTATTTTTCGACATTTTTTGCCGTGAGAATAAAATTGGTTCTATGCCACAAAATCGGGAAATAAAGAATATTAGTTAATAATTTCAATGATATAAAACAACAGATATCGATTTGGCATGACTAATGCTTTAAACAAGGTCAGGTAAATTGTCGACTGAAAAATAACGGGTATGATTAGCCGGCAACAAAATAACCTTGAAGGTATAAAACCTTCGCTCTTCATGTTTAAGGGAGGCTCTGACCAAGCCTCCCTTACTTTTTAATGAGACCCAAGCTTGAGAAACGTAGTGCAACAGAGCGAGCTTCATTCCTTTTCGCCTTCTTTTTTCTTATTCCGCCAGTATGTTAATCTTTCTTTAATGGTCTTTTCAAAGCCCTTGCCTTGGGGCTGATAAAATAATTCCCCTTTGATTTCATCCGGCAGGTATTCCTGAGGCACATAAGCGTCCGGGAAGTTATGAGCGTATTTGTAATCTTTGCCGTAATCCAAATCCTTCATTAATTTCGTCGGCGCGTTACGGATATGGAGAGGAACGGGCAAATATCCCTTTTCATGAATGGTGCCTTTGACTTTGCCATATCCGACGTAAAGAGCATTGCTTTTGGGCGCGGTGGCCAGATAGACTGCCGCCTGAGCCAGGGCCAGTTCTCCCTCCGGCAGGCCGATAAAGTGAAAGGCCTGCTGGGCGGCAACGGCAATAACCAGCGCCTGCGGGTCGGCATTGCCGATGTCTTCGGAAGCGAAACGAATCATCCGCCGCGCGATGTACAGGGGATCTTCTCCGGCGGCCAGCATTCTTCCCAGCCAGTAAAGAGCGGCATCCGGATCGCTGCCGCGCAGGCTTTTATGCAAAGCGGAAATCAAATTATAATGTTCTTCCCCGTCTTTGTCGTATAAAAGTGACTTTTTCAACAGAGCGTCCTGAGCGAATTGCAGGGAAATGATCCTTTGATCTTCAGGCAGGTTCTGAACCATGGCAACTACGACTTCCAGGTTGTTCAATGCGCTGCGTGCGTCTCCGTCCGCTAAGCTGACGATATAGCGCAGAACATCCTGTTCAATTTTCAGGGATAATTGTCCGAGACCTTTTTTCTTATCCCGCAGGGCGCTTTCCAGAATTGCCAACAGATCATCGTCGGCAAAAGGTTTTAAAATCAAAACGCGGGTCCGCGATAGAAGAGGGGCAATGACTTCGAAAGAAGGATTTTCCGTGGTTGCGCCGATTAATGTAATCAGACCGCTTTCCACATGCGGCAGGAAAGCATCCTGCTGAGCTTTATTGAAACGGTGGATTTCATCCACAAAGAGGATCATCTTGGTTTTTTTTCTTTCCAGAAGCTCCCTGGCTTCGTCGATGACCGCGCGAATTTCCTTCACCCCGGAAAGGACGGCGGAGAAACTGACGAAATTGGACTTTGTTTCATTGGCCAGGATTCTGGCCAGAGTGGTTTTCCCCGAGCCGGGCGGCCCCCAGAAAATCATGGAAAAAAGCTTATCTTCTTCGATGGCGCGCCTGAGCAGACAGCCCTCTCCCAGAAGATGTCGCTGACCGATATATTCGGAGATATTCGTCGGCCGCATTCGCTCGGCGAGCGGGGCCGCATCTTTTATATTACCGGAATTTCCCTGATCGAATAAATCCAGCGTTTTCATTTTTTCGCCGCCTTTGCCGCTTCTATTAATTCAATGAGGCTTGTCAGCTTCTCTTTTTGTTGAGCATTGATGAAGTTATTGAACTTTTCCGGCGATAATTTTTCTTTCAGGAAAGATTCGACATCAAAAGAAAATGACCAGCAGCGAACAATACGCTGGCAGGGCAATTCGCCCGATTCCCGCAGGCAGTAATCGAATGTCATTTCATCGCCCAGTTTTGGACAACGGATTAATTTATCATCTTGTTTGTTTTTCATTATCCGTAAGATTGACTAAAAAAAGAAAAGCCGTCAAGTTATAAATGAAACTCAAGTTTTAGAAACGTAGAACACTGAAACGTGGTCGTTGAATTATCCCCATCTGCCAAAGCGGATGGGGATATATATAATGTTGGAATTGTTAAGCTTTGTTACGGTTTGGGGAAATCCTTAATAGCTTCCAGAGCACGATCAATTTCATGATCCGGCAATTCGTAAGCTTCTAATTTACCGGCGAAGAACGCGTCATATGCGGCCAGATCAATGATGCCGTGACCGCTCCAGTTAAAGAGAATGGTCTTCTCTTTGCCTTCTTCTTTGGCGCGCATAGCCTCGTCGACAACTGCCGCCAGAACGTGATTGGTTTCCGGAGCCGGAATGAAGCCTTCGGAGCGGGCCCATTTGACGCCGGCATCAAAGGTCTTGAGCTGGTCATAAGCTCTCGGTTCGATCAGTTTTTCCCGGACCAGGTGGCTGACGATTGGCGCCATGCCGTGATAGCGCAAACCACCCGCATGAATCGGCGCGGGTACATAGTCATGGCCCAGTGTGTACATGGGAAGCAGAGGCGTTGTTTTGGCCAGATCGCCGAAGTCGTAGGCAAAAGGTCCCTTGGTCATGCTGGGACAGGATGACGGTTCGGCGCCCACTATTTTCACCTCTTTTCCGTTAATTTTGTCACAAACAAATGGCGATGCGATGCCGGCAAAATTACTGCCGCCGCCGCAGCATCCCATAACCACGTCGGGATAGATGCCGAGCTTTTGCATTTGTTTCTGCGCTTCCAGGCCGATGATCGACTGGTAAAGCAAAACATGGTTCAAAACGCTGCCCAACGAGTATTTGGTATCTTTACTGGTTACGGCATCTTCGATGGCTTCGCTGATCGCGATGCCCAGAGATCCGGGAGAATCGGGATGCGCAGCCAGGACGGCTCTTCCCGCATTGGTCAAATTGCTGGGGCTGGGAATGCATTCCGCTCCCCAGGTGTTCATCATCATGCGCCGATAGGGTTTTTGTTCATAACTGATTTTGACCATGTAAACACGGCAGATCAAGCCGAACATTTGGCAGGCCATGGACAAGGCGCTGCCCCACTGGCCGGCGCCGGTTTCCGTTGTAATGCGTTTGGTTCCGGCCACCTTATTATAATAGGCCATCGGGATGGCGGCGTTGGGCTTGTGAGAACCGGCTGGACTGACACCCTCATTTTTATAATAAATTTTTACGGGACAACCGAGCAGCTTTTCGAAGTTGTAGGCACGGTAAAGAGGCGAAGGACGCCACAGTAGATATTTTTGCAGAACCTCTTCCGGAATTTTAATCCAGCGCTTGTTGGACGCTTCATGTTCAATAATGTTCATCGGGAAGATTGCCGCCAGATCCTGGGGGGTTACCGGCTGACCGGTGCCCGGGTGGAGAGGCGGTTTCATCGGCGTGGGCAAGTCCGCCATGATGTTATACCACTTCTTGGGTATTTCGCGGTCCTGCAGTACGACTTTTACCTGTTCCATATTCTTTCTCCTTCAAATAAAGTTTTAATCGTATATTGCCTAATTTCTTAAGCTTAAGTCTCTTTGTAAGCGAGCCTCAAATCCCACGTCGCTGCGCTCCTGGGATAATTCGCTCTAAGATTTTTCGTGCACTACGTTTCGAAAAATCAAGGCTCATTAAAAAAGCCACGGGATTGTATTCCCATGGCTTTAACTATTACCGGAGAGTCATGGGAAGAAGCTTCCCTGCCCATGCTCATATTTTCCCGAGATTATGGGCAGACATCTGAAATCTGCCACCACCACCAGTTGTTTTTAGAAACGGTTTTGAACATAGTCGGCTCACGTGTTCCTTAAAGTTGAAAATTCCGTAGCACAGCGAATAAATGGATGTCAAGTTGAAATTTTGACAACTTACACATGGTTTCTCAACTGCAGTTCTGCCGGATGAGGGTTCAGGTACACCTGATCTTTGAGATAAGGTTCGTCGTATTTGCGGACATAATGACCGATCAGCGTCACCGGCACAATGAGGGGAATGTATTCCTCACGATAAGCATGAATTAAATCCAGCAACTCTTTTTTTTCATCGGTGGACAACTGCTCTTTGAAATAGCCCATCATATGCTGCAGCACATTCACGTGTTTAGCCGGCGTGGCTTTAATTTTCAACGCCTCCAACAGCAGATCCTGGTACTGTTTTTGGATATCTTTTGCCGAGAAGTTTTTTTGTGCTGCAACCAGTTTGCCCATCATTTGATAATGTTTGTTGCTGTGCGCGAGGATCAGTAATTTATGTTTGGTGTGAAAATCGATCAGGCTCTTTTTGAAATTTTTCGCACTTAACGTTTCCCGCCATCTTTTCAGCGCAAATATTCTTTCAATAAAGTTTTCGCGCAGGCCGGGATCGTGCAATCGGCCTTCGTCTTCCACCGGCAGCAGCGGAAAATGATTCATGAACACAGAGGCAAACAGTCCCACGCCGTTTTTTACGGGCATCGTCTTCTCGTTATATATTTTTACACGTTCCATGCCGCTGCTGGGGGAATCGCTTTTAAAAATGAAACCGCAGAGGTCTTCTTTTTCCAGCTCCGCGACGCGTTTTTTCGTCCAGGCTTCCATGAGGTCGGTCAGATCCTCTCTGGTGCTGGTAACGATTAATCTCGGCGCGTCGGGATGGCCTTCCAGGCGCATGGAAGGTCTGGGAATTCCCAGACCGCATTCGACTTCCGGGCAAACCGGTACATACTCGACATATTTTCCCAGCGTATCTGTGAGAAATCGGTCCAGCTTATGTCCGCCGTCATAGCGGACGTGATTGCCCAGCAAACAGGAACTGATGCCCAGTTTTATTTTTTCCATCATGAAAATTCCTTGATCAAATTATCGCACATAGATCCGGTAATAAAAAACTGTTTCATAGCCCAGTTTTCTGTAAACAGGTTCTCCCATGACCGTGGCCTGAAGCGTGCTTATACGGGCCCCCATGTCAAATCCCGCATTGGTGATTTCACGGACAAGCGCTGTAGCCAGCCCGCGTCGCCGGTAAGCCTCGATCGTTCCTACCCAGTAGACCCCGGCTGTTCCGTCATGGACGAAGGTTAATGCGGCAGCGGCCGGTTTTCCATCCGCGCAGGCCAAGAGCGCCGTCACATGAGGCAGAAGCATTTTTTCCGGAGAGCTGAAGGTCTGGAAAACCACATCAGGGGGCAATCCGTAAACGGAGTAGGCAGAAGCGTTGATCGCCACAAAATGTGCCAGATCATCGGCGGTTTTTACCGGTTTGATTTCAACATGCTCGGGCAGGGGTTGCTCCGGCAACCGTCGGATGCAGACCATCTCCGGCTGGCGAATGAGTTCAGCAAACCCGAAATGTTTTGATGCCTCCGCCAGGTCTTCATCGGCCTCTTCGCGAATCCAGAGGCTAAATCCCCTTTCTTTCCCGGCGAAGAATTCTATTGCGCGCCTGAGCAGAACATCCGGCGCGATGTGGTCATGAGTGCGAAAAACCCCATTCATCATAACGGGAAATGAGGAAGCCGTTGCGTAAAGAAAAAACCCGTTTTCTTCCTGCACAAGGCCGTCACCACTCCATGACGGACTTTCACGATGAAATTGCATAAGATTGCGGTGGCCGAGCCTTCCGGCCTCTCGTCGGTCTAAAGTGCTCATTATAAATACATCCCAATGATTATGATTACATGGATATATATGGGGAAAACCATGCTGTGTCAAGGCAAGTAACGTTAACCTGTATCGCAATAAGATATTGATTGATTTTTAGCGTAATTATTAGTTAAATGCCGCAACTACCTTATATTTTTGGAGTTAAGATTATCAAAATGAAAAAACTCGCCTACTTTGATTCATCGCATGAAATGCCGCTGGAAATTATCATAGCGGCCGGATTCACCCCGTATAAAATTCTGGGGGATGTCCATCAATCCAATGACCCGGCGGATAAATATTTATCCAGCTTTTTCTGCCCTGCCGCGCGCAGTTGGCTCTCTGAGGCACTGGCACATTCCAAAGAATGGGCCGGGATTATTTTTGCGCAGGGGTGCAACAGCACCAACAGGCATTACGATGTCTGGAAAGTTCATGTGGAAACGCCTTTTCTGCACTGGTTCGGCGCTCCCCTGCTGGATAACGCCGCCGCCAAAAAACATTACCGGGTTGAACTGCAGCGGCTCATCAGCCACCTCGAAGATCATTTTGGCATCAAAATTACACCGGAAAAAATCAAAGAAGCGATCGGCAAATCCAATGAGATAAAGAAAAAACTGCAACAGCTCTCCGCGCTCAGAGCTCTCAAGGACATCCCCAACCGTGATTATCTGGCCGCCGTTATCAAATGTTTAACTTCCCCTGCGGAGGAAGTTTCAGCCTGGCTCGATGCGGAGATAACGGCTTGGAATTCAAAACCGGCTTTCCCATCCGGCAAAAAAAGATTTCTCTTAACCGGCAGCGACATCACCTATGTGGAATGGATGGAGACACTCGATGATTGCGGAATCCGAGTGGTTCGCGATGATCTTTCCATCGGAGAGAGATTTTTCGCAACGCTGATTCCCGACAAGAGCGATCCGCTGGATGCCCTTATTGAATATTACATGAACATTCCCAAACCGGCGACCAGGCCGACCATTCAGAAAAGGCTCGATTATCTATACAAAGCTCTCGGAGAAACAACAGTTGACGGCGTTCTTTCCCAAAACGTGAAATTCTGTGAGCCGTATGCCTATGATTCCGTGCCCGTTAATAACGCTCTAAAAGACAGGGGCTACAAGGTCATTCATCTTGAGAGAGATTTTTCCCCGGCTGCCGATCAGCAACTCGCCAACCGGCTTGAAGCCTTTGTGGAAATGATGGAGGTGGGAAACAATGGATAAAATCAATAATTCCACTGATAATGCCGGAAGAATAACGCTGAAAACCCTGCCTCACGCAAAAGACCTGAAGTGGCCGATGCTGTGGTGGTTTACCTTGGAAAAAATATACAGGACCCTGCCCTGGAAAAAAACGGCCTGGACTTGCGCCGCTTTCCCGATTGAAATGATGTGGATTTACGATATTTTCCCCGATCATCCTGAAAACATGGCGACCGTGGCCGCCGCCCGCAAACAGTCCCAGCGCCTGATCGAGCATGCCGAGAGCATGGGATTTTCCCGCGACCTGTGTTCTTACTGCAAGACCAATATCGGCGCGTACGATACCAAAATCAAAAAGACGCTCGGGGGGATCAGCAAGCCCGATATCGTGGTTTGCACCAATGCCATCTGCGACACCCACTGGAAGTGGTTCCAGATTATGGCCGATAAAATGAATGTGCCGTTTTTCATGTTTGATATTCCCAAATGGGTGAGCGGCACGGATGAGAAAACCCTCGAGGGAAATATCGATTACGTGGTGGATCAGTTTTACGACCTGATCGTATTTATTGAAAAACATACCGGCAAAAAGATGAACGAAAAGAGACTCTACAAAGTCCTGGACAAATCGACGGAACTGTCCGACCTGTGGCGGGAGATTTTTGAACATAGAAAGTCGGTGCCGTCACCTTACAGTGGAGCTGAAACATCCGCGGCGTTTTTCCCTCTGGTGGTTCTGCCCGGCGTTCAAGTCGGAATAAATTTTTTCAAAAAAATTCTTGCTGATATAAAAAACCTCACCGCCAAGGGCGAGGGAACCATGCCTAAAGGCGCGGAAAAATACCGCGTGATGTGGGAGGGCATCCCCTTCTGGTACCGGATGAGGTTTATGTATGACCTGGCGCAATACGGCGCTGTCATTGCATTCGAACCTTACACTTATTCATTCGCTCCCGTGAAGAAAAAGTGTCTCACCATGGAAGAAACTTTGCGCGATGTCGCCAAGCTCATCATGGATACGCCGTATGCGTACAACCTCGAAAGGCGCATCGAGAATTTTGAAAAATGGATTGATGAATACAAACTCGACGGCGTCATTCTGCACGAGAACATGTCGTGCAGACCTTCCAGTGCCGGAATGGTCGATCTGGCGGAGGCCATCATGAGAGACAAGGGCATTCCCGTGCTGATCCTCCAGTGCGACATGAACGATCCCCGTGCTTATTCCGAAGGCCAGATTAAAACCAGAGTCGAGGGCTTCATAGAATTGATGGAGGCGAATAAAAAGTAAATAAGAATGATTACAGCAGGAATTGATATAGGGTCCATAACCACGAAGGCGGCTATTATGGTCGATGGTAAAATCGTCGCCACAAGAGTTATTTTTACCGGTTACAACGCTGAAGCCGCAGGTCTCAAGGTTTATGAAGAAGTCCTGAAAGAGGCGTGCATTGACAAAAATGTCGTGAAGAAAATTGTTTCCACCGGATACGGCCGCAACAGCGTGAAATTTGCCGATAAGTCCTACACGGAAATCATGTGTCACGCCACCGGAGCCCATTTTCTGAGTCCGCATGTCCGTTCTATCATTGATATCGGCGGCCAGGACAGCAAGGCCATTCTTCTGGATGATAAAGGAAAAGTAAAAAATTTCGTCATGAACGATAAATGTGCCGCCGGAACAGGCCGCTTTCTGGAGGTGATGGCCAGAGCTATGGAAGTCAATCTCGATGAATTCGGCGCGATGTCCATCAAATCGATACAGCCTTCCAAAATAAGCAGCCTCTGCACGGTATTCGCCGAATCGGAAGTTATTTCACTGATTGCCAAGGGAGAGCAAAGGCAGGATATTATTGCCGGGATTCATGAATCCATTGCGGCCAGAATTACATCCATGACCGGTCGCCTGGGATTGCAGGAACCTTTGATGATTACGGGAGGAGTGGCCAGAAACGTTGGCGTTGTGCACGCTCTGGAAAAGAAACTGGAGATGAAAATTGAAGTGTCGCCTTATGCTCAGGTTAACGGCGCCATCGGCGCCGCCGTTTTAGCTGCGTCGTTGTAACAAAAAATGTCATTCCGAACCCCGATATGTTGGGGTGAGGAATCTTTAAGATGATATAATTATTCCAAACAAGATTTCTCGCTTCACTTCGAAATGACAAGAAAAATAATTGCGATACATTTTCTTTTTTACTTGACGGGTTATAAACGCCGTCACGGCGCACTCGGGGAATGTGTCCTACATTTTATGATTGGAGTTTTAACAACAAAAAATGTCCACTGATTACGATTTTATGAAAATAGCGCTTGAAGAAGCCGAATCCGGGTACCGCCGCGGCGAAGTGCCCGTTGGCGCGGTACTGGTGCGCGAAGGCAATATTCTGGCGCGGGCTCATAATTCTCCCATTGCGAATCATGATCCTTCGGCGCACGCGGAAATGATTGTTTTAAGAAAAGCCTCGGAAATAATGGGAAATTATCGCTTGGCGGGAACAGAGCTTTACGTAACGATTGAACCTTGCATCATGTGCGCGGGCGCCATTATCCACGCCCGCGTGGAGCGGGTGATTTTCGGAGCGCGCGATCCCAAGTGCGGCGCGGTTGTTTCTCTTTATAATATCCTGGATGATAAACGGTTGAATCATCAGGTGAAAGTAACGGAAGGAATATTGAAGGAGGAGTGCGGAGAAATTATCAGTAGATTTTTTCGCGAAAAGAGGGTAACATCCGCACCCGC
Source organism: Smithella sp. (assembly GCA_035350895.1). Taxonomy (GTDB): domain Bacteria; phylum Desulfobacterota; class Syntrophia; order Syntrophales; family Smithellaceae; genus Smithella. The sequence goes on from DAOPVC010000011.1 coordinate 26,607, forward strand.
TTCGGCGAAGTGATAAAATACGGAGAGGTACCGAAGTGGTCGTAACGGGATCGACTCGAAATCGATTTGGGGGCCACAAGCTCCCACGGGGGTTCGAATCCCCCTCTCTCCGCCAGAATACATTGTTTTTTGAAAATTGATTTGTCATTCCGAGAAATTGAATGGGAAATACCAATAAAGATTTCTCTCCGGCGTGCGCCGGATCGAAATGACAGAGTGTAAGAAACGGAGAGATGTCCGAGCGGCTGAAGGAGCACGACTGGAAATCGTGTGTACGCCCCCAAAGGTGTACCGCGGGTTCAAATCCCGCTCTCTCCGCCATTTTAATGAGACTCGAATTTCAGAAACATAGTGAGACGCGCTGAAAACAAGTAAAATGAAGTTTGAAGCGTTAGTTGAATTATCCCATCCTGATTAATCGGGATGGGGAATTGTCCCTCGTGCGAAGCACACAGGGATATCCCGCCTAAGCAGGTAATAATATAGCATTCGTGATTCAACAAACTTCCGTAAAAACAATAATATGGTTTATCTGATTAGAACTGGAAAAATTTGAGTTGATTCCTGTTCATTTATCGATTAATAGTCTCAACACGTTCTTTGTTTGAAAAATATGGCCGGGTCCCGCGCAACGGAGTCTTGTGAACCCCGTCAGGTCCGGAAGGAAGCAGCGGCAGCAATGTACGCCATGTGTTGCGGTAAACCCGGTCACCAGTATATCCAATCGCCTGCTTCGGCTGACTTTTGATGAAGAAGTCCGGCTCTTTTGTTGGTTGACGCACAATCCTTAACAACAGCGAACAGGCGTAAAAATTATTCCGCAATTTTGTAGCAACTTTAGGAGTTCAGTTGGAATACCAGGTTCTGGCCCGAAAATTCAGGCCGCAAACGTTTGAAGAAGTCGCCGGTCAGGCCCATGTGGTAAAAACCCTGCGCAATGCCATAGCCCAGGGTCGCGTGGCGCACGCTTTTTTGTTCAGCGGTCCGCGTGGCGTCGGGAAGACGTCTATCGCCCGGATTCTGTCCAAAGCGCTCAATTGTGAAAAAGGTCCGACGCCCACGCCCTGCAATCAATGCTCGAATTGCGTGGAGATAACCAATAATTCTTCGCTGGATGTGCGTGAGATTGACGGCGCTTCCAACCGCGGCATTGATGAAATCCGGGAGCTGCGGGAAAATGTCAAGTTCGCTCCGGCGTCGTCCCGTTATAAAATTTACATTATCGATGAAGTGCACATGCTGACCGATCCGGCTTTCAACGCGCTTTTGAAAACGCTGGAAGAACCCCCTGCGCATGTTATTTTTATTTTTGCCACCACCGAAAGCCATAAAATTCCGGCCACGATTCTTTCACGCTGTCAGTGCTATGATTTTCGAAGGATCCCGCTGAAAGAAATCATTGCCAATCTGGGTCTGGTCGCTTGCCGGGAAGGCATTCAAATCAGTTCCCTCGCTCTTTCCTGGATTGCCGAGGCGGGCGACGGCAGCATGCGCGACGCGCAGAGCATTTTCGATCAGGTGATTTCTTATGCTGGCCTGGAGATCAAGGATACGGACGTGGAAGAGTGTCTGGGGCTGGCTGCCAGAAATTATCTTTTCCGTCTGTCCGAGGCGGTTTTGAGTCAGGCCGCCGGTGCCTGTCTGATGATTCTGGAGGAAGCCTATCTGGCCGGAATCGACATGAAGTATTTTTATCAAATGCTGCTCAAACATTTCAGAAATCTGCTGCTGGTTAAAATTGCCGCCGCCAGCAGTTCGTCGTTTGATATTGCGACCGAGCAAATAGAAAAGCTGAACGATCAGGCGCGGAGCGCATCGCGGGAAACCCTTCAGCGTTATCTGGAAATTCTGATCGCGGAAGAAGGAAATTTCCGGCGCAGTCAGGAACCGCGCATGAAACTGGAGACCATCATCGTCAAGATGGCCTATCTGGAGCCGATCATTCCCCTGGGTGACATTATTGCGACGATAGAAAACATCGAGAAAAAATTACAGAGCGGGTTGCCGGTAAACAGCATAAATACCGCTCCGGGTTCAAACGGCGCAATATTGGATTCCGGAACGGAAAACGGCTTGTCTGCGGAATCGAAAAATGAAACTATTTCATCGGCGAATCACCTGTCGAATTTGAAAGAACTGCGCGACAATCTGAAAAAGTTTATCAAAAAGGAAAGCCCGATTCTGGCGGCCAAAATTGATTCCGTTGAAGTTTGCGGTTACGAAAATAATTGCCTGACAATAGGATTTCCCGCGAACTGCTTATTTCTGGACGAAATAAAAACAAGGCAGAAAGAAAAACTGGAAGAAATCACCGGAAAGTTTTTTCAGAAAAATGTGACGCTGAAAATTGAAACCGTGAACGTGGAAAACGGTGCGGCCAATGGAAATAGGGCGCGCAGTCAGGCAAGTATTATCAACGACGTTAAGCGGGAGGCGATGAGACAGCCGCTTTTGCAGAAAGTTATGGATGAGCTTTCCGATGCCAAAGTAGTGGAAATCAGGGTTCAGCCGGAAAAAGTAAGTTCGTAAAAATAATCAAGCAATAAATTGTCAAATATCGGGAGGATCAATAGTGCAGAATTTTAACACCATCATGAAGCAGGCAAAGAAGATGCAGGAGCGCATGGCCAACCTGCAGAAAGAACTGGAAACAAAAACCGTTGAGGCGCAAGCGGGCGGCGGTATGGTTAGCGTTGTGGTTAACGGCAAATATGAAATTGTATCATTAAAAATCGAGAAGGAAGTCGTAAATCCCGAAGATATCGAAATGCTGCAAGACCTGGTCGCCGCCGCGATCAACGAAGGAATCCGTAAAGCGCAGGAAATGAGCGCCTCGGAAATGAGCAAGATTACGGGAGGACTGAATATTCCCGGATTTTAAACCGGATCATTAAGATTTATGAAAGCATACGCACAACCGATCAAAAAACTTATTTCCGAGTTGGGCAAGCTTCCCGGCATCGGTGAAAAAACGGCTACGCGGCTGGCCAATTATATTCTGCGCTCCACCGAAGATGATGTAAGAAAACTGGCGGAGAGCATTGTGGAAGTCAAAAGAAAAATCAAACTTTGCCGCATTTGTCTGAATCTGACGGAAGAAGACACCTGCCACATTTGCAGCGATGCATCCCGGGATAAAGAAACCATTTGTGTGGTGGAAGATCCCGACGCACTGGCGGCCATTGAAGAAAGTGGCGGATATCGCGGGATTTATCATGTTCTGCACGGAGCGCTGGCCCCGCTGGATGGTATCGGGCCGGATAATCTGCGTCTGGGCGAACTTGTTCAGAGGATCAATGAGGGAGATATCAAGGAAATAATCGTTGCCACCAATACGAATGTTCAGGGAGAATCCACCGCCTTGCTGCTGACCCGGATATTCAAAGATAAAAACATCAAGTTAACGCGTATCGCCATGGGTGTGCCGATGGGCGGGGATTTGAAATATATCGATAAGATGACGATATCGAAGTCGCTGGAATTCAGACGCGGCATGTAACATGCCGTTTGTTTTCTGCGGCTAACTTTGTTGACTGCGTCGTCGGCTTCCTCAACGTATTGGTAATACGCCTGCCGAGCCTCCTCCTTGTCGCCTCGTTATCCTTTGAAAACGAAACGGCATTGAGTTAATGTGACGCGCGCCTTGTCTCTGAAGCTTTTTGAGGCGTCATTAGAAATTTCGTATAAATGTCATTGCGAGCCGTCTCTCAGACGGCGTGGCAATCTTAAAAAAAGATTTCTCTCCAGTGTAGCTGGACTAAAGCCCGCGGTCAAAGTGACGATCATTATTATTTTGAAATGAAAAACGTATGGAAACTGAAATAATAACCAAGACAAAATTGCGGCGGATTAACGCGGCGAAAATCATCAAGGCGGTAAGAAAACTTTTTATCGAAGCCAATACCGTTTTGGGCGAAGACGTTGTCGAAGCGCTGGATCAGGCACTCTCCCGCGAGGAATCTTCAACCGGCAGAGAGGTTCTGCAGAAAATCATCGAAAACGCCGATATCGCCCGCTGCAAAAAAATGCCGATTTGTCAGGATACAGGCCTTGCCGTTGTTTTTGTAGAACTGGGGCAGGATGTTCACATTACCGGTATGCCATTGCACGCGGCGATTGAAGAAGGTGTGCGACAAGCTTACGCCGAAGGCTATTTGCGAAAATCCGTCTGTGATCCGTTCACCAGAAAAAATACCACGGATAATCTGCCGGCAATCATTCATGTCGATGTCGTTTCCGGCAGTCATTTAAAAATCATCGCCATGCCCAAGGGCGGCGGCAGCGAAAATTGCAGCGCTGCGAAAATGCTCACTCCGGCCGCCGGAATCGACGGCATCAAAAAATTCGTTCTGGATACGGTGGAAAATGCCGGCGCCAATCCCTGTCCTCCGATCATCGTCGGTGTCGGTATCGGCGGATCGCTCGAACAGGCTTGTGTGATGGCGAAGAAAGCGCTGTTGCGGCCGGTGGGAGAACAAAACAGAGTTGACGAACGCGCGGAACAGATAGAAAAAGAATTGTTGGAAAGCATTAATACCCTGGGCATCGGTCCGGGAGGACTGGGCGGCCGCGTGACCGCGCTGGCGGTTCATATCGAAATGATGCCCTGCCATATCGCATCGCTTCCAGTGGCGGTGAATATTCAATGTCACGTGGCGCGCCACAAAGAGATAATTTTGTAAACGATGATTATGAAAACACGAAACATTAAAACACCATTGACGAAAGAAATTATTACCTCGCTTCATGCAGGTGACATGGTAATGCTTAGCGGTGAGATTTATACGGCGCGCGATGTCGCGCACCAGCGTTTGTATGAATCCTTGCTGAAAGGTGAAAAGCTGCCGGTTGATTTGTCACAGGTAGTTTTGTTTTATGCGGCGCCGACACCCACACCGCCGAAAAAAGTTATCGGATCCATCGGTCCCACCACCAGTTATCGGATGGATTTCTTCACGCCGAAATTAATCGAAGCCGGTCTTCGGGCGATGATCGGAAAGGGAAACCGTTCGCCGGATGTTGTGGAAGCCATTAAAAAGTTCAACGCAGTTTATTTCGGCGCCATCGGCGGCATTGCCGCTTTGATGTCTCAATGCGTCAAAAAAGTGGAAATGATCGCCTATGAAGACCTCGGTCCGGAGGCGGTTAGAAAACTGACGGTCAGTGATTTTCCCCTGGTAGTTATCAATGATTCCGAAGGCAACGACCTGTATTTTTCCGCACAGCAAAAGTGGTGTATCTCTTCAATATAACAAATCTTTATTGCGTTTGTGAAAATCAGTTGACTGAAATTTGCTTCTATATTATGAATGATAGTCATTTTTGTATCACTATAAGGAGACGAGTATAAATGATAGAAGTTAGATGGCATGGACGAGGCGGTCAGGGAGCGGTGACATCGGTTGAGTTACTGGCTGTAGCAGCAATTGCCGCGGGGAAATATGCCCAGGGATTTCCCAGCTTCGGTCCGGAAAGAAGAGGCGCGCCTGTTGCCGCTTTTACCCGAATTGACGATAAAAAAATCAACGTTCGTTCAGGCATATATGAACCTGATGTGGTTCTGATTCTGGACGCCAGCCTGATCGGCATGGTCGATGTCACGGATGGTTTAAAGCCGGGAGGCAAAGTAGTTGTTAATACGACGAAATCACCGGATGAAATTCGTAAAGATCTGAATTTCAACGGCACGGTGGCTACCGTGGACGGTACGGGCATCGCGCGCAAGGAAATGGGTGTGCCCATTGCCAACACCACGATGATCGGCGCGTTGTTGAAGGTGACCGGAATCATGGAACTTGAGGCAATGAAAGACTCGGTGGAACACAGGTTCGGCAGAATCGCTCAGAAAAATATCAACGCGATGAAACGGGCTTATGACGAAATTAAAATAAGTAATTGAGGGGTATATCCATATGGCATTGAAATCATGGAGAGAGCTTCCCACCGGCTGTGTAGTTTTTGAACCGGGAAGCGCCAGTGAATATCATACGGGCAGTTGGCGGTCGCAGCGGCCTGTCTGGAACAATTCCAAATGCATCAAATGCGGCATTTGTTATGTGTATTGTCCGGAAGGTTGCGTGCAGCAGACGGAAGACGGCTTTTTTCAGGCGGACATGGATTATTGCAAGGGCTGCGGTATTTGCGCTCACGAATGCTGGCCCCGCGCGATATCGATGGTAGAGGAGGGTTAAGATGGGCAAACGTATTGGAATGGAAGTGGCAATGGCCGTGGCGGAAGCCGTGGGACTTTGCAACATTGATATGGCGGCCGTTTATCCCATTACGCCTCAGTCGCACATCGCGGAACATCTTTCCGATCTGGTTGCCAATGGCGAAATTGACGCGGAATTTGTAACGGTGGAATCGGAACATTCGGCTATGAGCGCGGTGATCGGCGCATCCGGCACCGGCGCCCGTTCTTATACGGCGACCAGTTCGCAGGGATTGATGTATATGCATGAACTTTTGCCGATTGCTTCGGCGATGCGTCTGCCGATTACCATGGCGATCGCCAACCGGGCGGTATCCGGTCCTTTGAATATTTTGAACGATCATAGCGATATTATGCCGCAGCGCGATTCCGGCTGGATTTCCATTTTTGTGGAAAACGGCCAGGAAGCGATCGATATGTCCATCATTGCTTTCAAGATTGCCGAGCATAAAGAGGTTATGCTGCCGGTCAATATTAATATCGACGGTTTCCAGTTAACCCACATGGTGGAACCCTTTGAAATGCCCTCTCAGGAAGAAGTAAATCAGTTCCTGCCGCCTTTTGTGCCGCACGCAACGCTTCATCCGGCGAAACCGGTCACCATGGGCGCTTTTGCCATGTCCGATTATTTTGCGGAAATTATGAAAGCGAAAAATGAAGCCTTGAAAAATTCCAAAAAAGTTATCGTCGACGTCTGGAACGAATGGGCGAAAATGTTCGGCCGCGCCTACAAACCGGTAGAAACATACATGGCTGATGATGCGGAAATTCTGATGCTGACGATGGGCTCCATGGGGGAGACGGCACAAATGGCAATTGACGAGCTGCGTGCCAAAGGGGTCAAGGCCGGTCTGGTCAAGTTAAGGCTCTGGCGTCCCTTCCCGTTTGAGGAAATCAAAGACGCAGTGAAAAACGCAAAGAAACTGATTGTAACTGACCGGGCGATATCATTTGGCGGTCCGGGAGGCCCGGTGTTTTCTGAAATTAAATCTGCTCTTTATGCCGAAGCTCAGCGCCCTCTGATTTATGATTATATCTACGGACTGGGCGGCCGCGACGTGCCGGTGGGTGATTTTATCGGTATGTTTGAAAGAGTTCTGGCGGACACGGCTAACAAACTGGTCGACACCTATGAATTTTGGGGAGTGAGAGAATAATGAGTATAGTAGAAAATTTTGATTTATTTGCCCCGCGTCTGATTAATAAAAAAGAACTATTATCGTCCGGCCACCGCGCCTGTTCCGGTTGTGCTGAAGTGCTGGCGGTGCGACTGATGGCGAAAGCATTGGGCGACGACACCGTGATCGCTTCTGCAACCGGTTGTATGGAAATCATTTCCAGTATGTTTCCGACCACAGCCTGGAGGGTTCCCTGGATTCACGTTGCTTTTGAAAATGCGGCGTCAGTCGCTTCCGGCATGGAAGCAGGCCTCAAAGCGCTGCGCAAGAAAGGCAAGATTGACGAACGCTATGTAAAAGTCGTCGGCATGGGCGGCGACGGCGCGACAATGGACATCGGATTCCAGGCTTTGTCCGGCGCCATGGAACGCGGCCACGACATGATTTATGTCTGTTTTGATAATGAAGCCTATATGAACACGGGCATTCAGCGCTCCAGCGGCACGCCGATGGGCGCTTCCACCACCACCGCTCCGGCGGGCAAAGTCAGTATCGGTCAGAAAACGTGGAAGAAGAACATGCCCGAAATCATGGTTGCCCACGACATCCCTTATGTCGCAACGGTCTGTCCCAGCTATCCGCTGGATTTCATCCGCAAGATTGAAAAGGCGAAAAGCATCAAAGGGCCTTCTTACATTCACTGCTTCGCGGTTTGTCCGACTGGCTGGCGTTGTCCTTCACATCTGGCAGTTTCAATGGGTCGTCTGGCCGTGGAAACGGGAGTGTTCCCTCTTTATGAAGTGGAAAACGGACATTATCGTTTCTCTCCGGATATGCCCAAAAAACTCAAACCGATTAAAGATTACTTCAAGGGACAGGGGCGTTTCCGCCATTTGAGCGCCGAAGACATTGAAAAGATTCAGGAGAAAGTAACCACAGAGTTCAAGAAACTGACGGAAAAAGCAAAATTTCTCAAGACGGGCAATAAATAACCGGGAAATTTGAAAGAATACCGAGGTGAGAAAAGAATGACGAAAACGAAAAACATTGCAGCAACAACCAAGACAATCGTAAAAAAGCACGGCGGCGATAAAAGCGCGCTGATTGCCGTGTTGCAGGATATTCAGGAAGCCTTCAATTATCTTCCCAAGGAGGCTCTGAAAGTCGCGGCAAAATCTCTGGGGGTTTCCTACAGCCGCGTTTACGAAGTTGCCACGTTTTATACGGCCTTCAGTCTGAAACCGCGCGGCGAGCATATTGTGAAAATCTGCATGGGCACCGCCTGTCACGTTCGCGGCGCAGCCTCGATTCAGGATAAAATGGAACGAACGTTATGCATCAAACCGGGTGAGACGACGCCGGATAATAAATTCTCTCTGGAAACCGTCAACTGTGTGGGCGCCTGCGCTCTGGGTCCGGTGGTTGTTATTGATACCGAATATCACGGCCAGATGACCATGAACAAGGTGGATAAAGTCATCGGCAAATTCAAAGGCGAGGGGGCGCAGTCATGAAAAAAATTACGAATGCTACGGAATTGCGCCGGATACAGGATGATCTGACAAAAAATTTTGATCCGAATCAGAAAATGGTGACGATCTGCGCCGGCACCGGCTGTCGCGGCTACGGCTGTATTAAGGTCAAGGACGCGCTGGAGGCGGAAATCGCCAAGCAGAATTTAAATGTGGAAGTCCGCGCGACCGGCTGCTTCGGTTTTTGCGAAAAAGGCCCTCTGGTGGTCGTTCATCCGCAGAAGATTTTTTATCAGCGCGTCGGCGAAAAAGATGTCGCCGATATCGTCGCCAAGACCGTCATGCAGGGCGAAATTATTGAGAAACTGCTTTATCGCGATCCGGCAACCGGCGCGACGGTGATGCAGGAAGAAGAAGTTCCCTTCTACAAGAAACAGAAACGTCTCGTTTTCGGTTCCAACGGAATTATCGATCCCACGCGAATCGATTCGTATCTGGCCATCGGTGGTTACAGCGCTCTGGCGAAAGCGCTGACGGAAATGAATCCCGAAAGCATCATCAATGAAATTAAGAAAGCGTCGCTCCGTGGACGCGGCGGCGGCGGATTCCAGGCCGGAACGAAATGGGAGGGTTGCCGCAAGGCTCACGGCTCACCCAAATATATCATTGCCAACGGTGACGAAGGCGATCCCGGCGCGTATATGGACCGAAGTCTTATGGAAGGCAATCCGCACAGTGTCGTGGAGGGCATGATTATCGGCGCTTACGCGATCGGCGCTTCTCACGGGTATATTTATGTGCGTAACGAATATCCGCTGGCGGTCATTCATTTGACGATGGCTATCGAAAGCGCCCGGGAAGCCGGACTGCTGGGGAAAAATATTCTGGGCAGCGGATTTGATTTCGACATTTCAATTAACAAGGGCGGCGGCGCTTTTGTCTGCGGCGAATCTTCGGCGCTTTTTGCCTCGATCGAAGGCCGCGCCGGCGAACCCCGCGCCAAATATGTCCATGCCGTCGAAAAAGGCCTGTGGGACAAACCCACGGTCCTCAATAATGTGGAAACCTGGGCCAATGTGCCGTTGATTATTAATAAAGGCGCCGACTGGTACGCGTCCATCGGCACGGAAAAGAGCAAGGGCACCAAAATCTTCTCGCTGGTGGGCAAGATCAATAACACGGGACTGGTGGAAGTTCCGATGGGCATGAAACTGCGCGAGATCATCTACGATATCGGCGGCGGCATTCCCAATGGCCGGAAATTCAAGGCCGTGCAGACCGGCGGACCGTCGGGGGGCTGTATTCCCGAAAGTTTACTGGATTTACCGGTGGATTTCGACAAACTCTATGAAGTCGGCTCCATGATGGGTTCCGGCGGCATGATCGTCATGGATGACCGCTCCTGCATGGTCGACGTGGCCAAATATTTCCTCGCCTTTTTGCAGGAAGAATCCTGCGGCAAGTGCGTTCCCTGCCGGGAAGGCGTCCGCCGCATGCGGGAAATTCTTGAAGATATCTGCGCGGGCAAGGGCTCGGAAGGCGACATCGAGCTTTTGGAAAAAATAGCGACCGGCGTGGCGGACGGCTCGTTGTGCGCGCTGGGCGGTTCCGCGCCCAATCCGGTGCTCAGCACGCTTCGATATTTCCGCGATGAGTACGACGCGCACATCAAAGAACACCGCTGTCCGGCCGGCGTCTGCAAAGCGCTGATCACGTACAGTATCGATCCGGAAAAATGCACCGGTTGCACCCTGTGCAGCAAGGTATGTCCCGTTCAGGCGATCAGCGGCGAAAAGAAAAAAACTCATGCCATTGACAACGACAAATGCACCCGTTGCGGCGCGTGTTTTGAAGGCTGCAAATTTGACGCAATCAACGTGAAATAGAGGTAGGATAAATCATGGTAAATTTGACTGTTGACGGAAAAAATATATCGGTGCCGGAAGGAACGATGCTTCTGGAAGCCATTCGCGGCGCGGGCATTGCCATTCCCACGCTTTGCGCACATGAGGCGGTTTCCCGTTCCGGAGCCTGCCGGCTTTGCGTGGTGGAAATCAAAAAGGGAAATCGGACGAGAATCGTCACCTCCTGTCTTTATGGCGCGGAAGAAGGTTTGATTGTGGATACCAAAAGCGAACGGGTGCTGAATGTCCGTCGTTTGGTCATGGAGTTGTTGCTGGCCCGCTGTCCCGAATCGGAAGTTTTGCAGAAACTGGCCAAAGAACTTTGCGTGGAACCTCAGGCAAGATTTATTCCCGATACGGATAAAGGCAAGTGCATCCTGTGCCGCTCCTGCGTGCGCGTGTGCGAGGAAGTTGTCGGTGTGAGCGCCATCGGCCTCTTTGCCCGCGGTTCCCATAAAAACGTCGGCACGCCTTATAATGAAAAATCGGACGCCTGCATCGGCTGCGGCGCATGCGCCTATGTCTGTCCGACCGGCCATATCGAAATGATCTCAACCGGCGACAAGCGTAAAATCTGGGGACGCACCTTTAAGATGCAGACCTGCGCCAAATGTGGAAAATTTTTTGCTCCGGTTGATCAGTTGAAATTCATCAGCAAAAAAACCGGTGTACCGCTCAGCGAACTGACGGTCTGTACCGAATGCCGTTAGATTGAGCTCATCCGTTTTAATGTTTTACGATATGATCAGGTTCTGAATTCATCTTCGGAACCTGATTTTTTATTAACAATATTTTTGTCGATGTTTACCGCACGGCCAATCATTCGTCAAAACTGAACGCCGCACCGAATCGGGAAGGGCTGAAAGCGAATCGATCAATTTTAAAGGCATCGGTATGGATAAACGTTACACGCGGGAAATGACTTTTAATGAGCGCTCTTATGTGGCGGCGGATTCGATCTGCGCCCCGCTGGCCAACCAGTTTGTTTTCGACGGGGAAGGAACGTTTGATCCGCATCTCTGGCGCACTGCCGTGGCGGTTGCCTCTCAGGCCAATCCCGGCGCGCGGCTGGTTCTCAAGGGGCATGTGGGTTGGAGTCGCTGGGTCGATTCCGGGATCAGTCCGCGTGTACGCGAGGTGGATGGCAGTCTCTGGAACGGATTTGATCCTGAAGGCGCTCCGTTTCTCAAAGAATCCCTGCCGTTCCGCGAAAATCCCAGCTGCGAAGTGATGCTCGTTCATGGTCCGGTTCCACGGGTTGTTTTTCGCACGCATCACGGTGTGATGGACGGCAGGGGAACGCTGTTCTGGGCCGAGGACGTTTTTCGGGCTTTACGGGGAGAAGACCTTGTCGGATCTTCGTCGTCCATGACGGACGTCCAGATGTGCAAACGTTTTCAGGCTCAGTTTCGCAAGGCCTTTCCTGTCGAACATATCGCTCCGACCGGTTTGCCGCAGGGCGATGCCCGCGGGGTGATCTGGAAGCGGCGCAGCCTCCAGACCAGGGTGCCTCTATTGCTGGGACGATGCGTCCGTTTGGCGGCGGAAGAAGCCTGGCGGCATGCGGAAGGGGTCGTGCGTTTCGCCGTTGCCGTGGATATGAGGCCTCATGTGCCGGGGTTGTGCAGCACTGGCAATCTGACGCTGGATCTTTATATCGAGGTCAAAAAAGATACGACACCGGAACAGATTGCCGACGACATCGACGTTCAGCTCCGGCGGGGTTACGAAGGCAGAATGAAAAGATTTGATACGCTGCTTAAACATGTTCCGCTTCGTCTGATAAGGTTTGTGACCACAAGCATTATTCACAAACGGCATGAAAAAGGTCTCTACGGTCTTTCGGGCATCTTATCCAATCTGGGCTGGGTTGATTTGACGCTTTTTCAGGGAGCGGGATTTTCCGCCCGATCCTTCTGGGCGATCCCGCCCGCCACGGAATATTTCCCTTTCTTTCTGGTAATGTCGGGATATGAACGTGTTTCGGAACTGGTGCTTTCCGTCCCCAGAAGACTCGGAAGCGCCGGGAGACTGGATGAAACACTGGAACGTATCGCGCAGGGATTGGAAAAAAATTACTGAAAAAACACCCTGACGGGTTCACTGCTTGCATCGCAACATGATGAGAAAAGCTAGAAACGATAAACGGTTTTGAGCTGAAAAAAATGACCCTGAGGAGAATTTTCGGTATAAACATCATACAGGTAAGTGAATGTAATACTGAGCCGTGAAAAACGATAGTAAAAATCAGCGCCTGCGGAAACAGTTTCCCGGGCGCTGTCATCGATCTTCAGACCGTTCTTTTTCTTATCCCGGCTGAGCATCCAGTTGATCGACGGTCCTATTTTGAGTTTCTCCGTAAGATTATAACCCAGAAGGCATTGCAGATGTATTTCGTCTCCCGGCAGAACATCGGTCGATTCATTCTCAAGACGGAAGAAATATTTTGCGGCGGCATCGACGCTGAAATTTTCCAAGGTCTTGTGCAGAAAAATGACCGGTTTGATGTCGAATTGATTCGAGCCGATGTTGGCTGATTTTGCAGAGCTGTATTTGCCTGTGGGATATTCCAGAAATATCATCGGGAGAATATCAACGGTTCGAATCGGCAGAAAATAACCGGCGCCGAGATTGATGTCGCCAAGACCGGAAGAGTCCTGATTCAGGGAATCGATTTTCGTGTAACCGAACGGAACCAGAGCGGTGGCGACAAAATCAGGAGAGTAATAACATAAACGGAGAAGTTCCTGGGTGCTGGAAAGGCCAAAATTCTTTGTGCCGGTGTTGCCTGCTTTATCGGTTATTTTATCGGCGGCATACACGGACGTATAGGTGAGAAAATAAGATCCTGCCTTTGCGCGCGACCCGTCATAAAAATTAACGGCGGCGGCGATATCCGGTGTTACAGCCGACAGAAACAATACCATCAGGAGAAAAGGCAAGTATGATAAGGGTTTGATATACATGATCTCCTCTGTTTATTTGAAAGGTTGGACTTATACAAAAATTGCAGACAGAAGCAAAGTAAAAAATTAAAAACTTTAAATTTTTTCATGGGTCAAACCGGTTTAATTTCCTTGACAGTCTCATACCGTCTTCATATAATTCACACTGCAAAAAATGAAAATGTTTTTGCTTCAGGATCAGCTCTTCTTTTTGTTAGAATCTTTGACGCGATGATGTTTGAGCAATGGCGTAAAATAATTTGAAACCCCGCAAACGGAAAAGGTAAAGATTATGTGGAAGTATAAGGTTGTTTCTCCCAGCGAGGTTCTGTCGAAAATAGAACCGGGCATGACGATTTTTCTGGGCACCGGGATGGCGGAGCCGCGCTCGCTGGTTAAAAATCTCATGGCGTCGGAAGAGCCGAACCTGCAGGATTTGGAATTAATCCAATTGGTCAGTATCGGGGATACGATACCGATTGATGAAAGATATTCCCGTAAATTCAGACTGAGGACATTTTTCTCCGGCTGGATTGCCTCCGAAGCCGTCAGCGCAGGAAGAATTGATCTTATTCCCAGCAGATTTTCCAAAATACCCCAGCTGTTTAAATCGGGGGCCATTCATATTGACGCCGCTTTCGTTCAGATTTCGAAACCGGATGAAAACGGTTACGCCTGCCTGGTCGGCGTTGATGTGGAACGACAGGCCATGGAAGCCGCCCACCTGGTTGTCGGCGAAGTGAATGAACTCGCTCCCCATATCATGGGAGATACGCTGGTTCACATGGATGAATTTGACTATTTCGTCGAGTCGACGGAGACACCGCTCTATATTCCCCGCTGGCCGGTAGAGGATGTTTTTCTGAAAATCGCTTCTAATATCGCTTCAGTGGTAGAAGACGGCAGCTGCATATCTCTCGGCATCGGACCTCTCTACGAAGCTCTGGCCGTGCAATTGGTCACAAAAAAAAATCTGGGATTTCATTCTCCTTTTTTCACCGATGCGGTGATGGACCTTATAAAAAGCGGAGCCGTTACCAACAGGCACAAGGGCGCTTTTCGCGGCAAGAGTTCCGCCTCCTATCTGCTGGGCAGTAAAGAATTGATGCAGTGGCTGGATCACAATCCTCTGATCGAATTTCAACCCGAAGATGTGATTATGGATCCGAAAGTGATCGGCAGCAACGACCGGATGATGGCCATTCTTCCGGCAAGAAAAATCGATCTGACGGGAAATGTCGCTCTGCATGCCGGCAAGGGGGATGTCACCGCCGGTCCGGGCAATGTTCAGGAACTTTTGATCGGGGCGTCGCTTTCCAAAAACGGCCGCACCATTTTCGGACTACCCAGCCGCAACCGGAAGGGCATGCCCAACATCGTTCTTTCCGTCGATAATTTGCCTTTCCAGTTTACCAATCGTGAATCCATGGATCTGGTGGCGACGGAATACGGCGTGGCCTATCTCATGGGCAAAACCATGCGGGAGCGCGCTCAGGAGCTGATTGATATCGCGCATCCCGATGACCGGGAGGAACTGGTCAAACAGGCCAAGGAAGCGAAGCTGCTTTATGCCGATCAGATTTATTTCCCCGAGTCCGGTCATCTTTATCCCTCCCGGCTGATTGGAACGCATGAGTTCAAGGATGGCATGAAAGTCCTTTTCCGTCCCATCAAACCTTCCGACGAAGAAAAGATGCGGGACTTGTTCTACCGGTTTTCCGATCAGGCTGTTTATTCCCGCTACTTCACGTCCATTAAAACAATGCCTCATAAAAAGATGCAGG